>VBGE01000026.1 GCA_005880345.1 Chloroflexota bacterium
AATGTGCGCCGAGGCTGTGCCCTGGCGCTGCCACCGGTCGCTTATCGCCGACGCCCTCACAGTCAGGGGTGTCGAGGTGAGGCACATCACCAGCCCCGGCGAACCGGCCGCGCACAGGCTCACTCCGTCCGCGCGGGTCGACGACGGCCGCATCTCGTATCCCGCGCCCGATACACTCGCGCTCTAGATAGAGTGGGCAAGAAGCAGGTCCGGCAGGTCCGGCAGCAGATGCGCAAGGTCCAGCCCAAGGGCGCGGCTTCGAACGCCCAGGGCGCGACGCGAAAGCAGCGCGAGCGCTTCGTCCAGTCCGGCGGCATGCTGCAGGGCTACGCCCCGGAGCGCGTCATCCGGATCGGCTACATCTCGATCGGCGTCGCCGTGCTCTGCGTGCTGGTGATCGCGGCGTGCCTGGTGTTCCTGCCGCCCATCTACGGCTGGCCCGACGCGATTGCGGCGGCCGTAGCGTGGGTTTTCCCGATCGCGTTGCTCGCCAGCTTCGTCGGCCCGGGTTTCCGTCTCGCGCTGAAGGACCGCAAGGCCGAGCCCAGGCTGATCCAGGGCCAGCTCGTCGGCGCAAGCTCGGTCAGCACGTCGCTCGGGCTCGGCATGTTGATGGTCCAGACCCGCGGCGGCGTCGAGCAGCTGCTCGTGCCACCGGCGCGCCTGAAGCAGGTGCCGGGCAACCAGGTCAACGTCGTCGTCACAGTCACCCCCAACCTGCACCACGTGAAATCGGTAGGTGTCATGGGCCAGCGCATGGTCGGTCGCGTCGAGCCGCCGGTGCCTCCAGTGATGCGGCGACTGCAGCTTCTGCCCGTGTTGACGCCACTGTCGCTGGCGGTCGGTGCGGTCGTCGCCGACGATGCCGTGGCGCTGTCTCCCATCAATCCATCCGCGCTGCACGCGCTGCTCGCCGTGCTGGCGGGGGTGGTCATCGCGGCAGCTGTCTATGGCATCTCGTTTCTCGTCCAGCGTCGGATGATGGAAGAGGTGCAGGCCCTCGTCCCCAGGACCTAACTAGGTCTGGGGCTTCGGCTCTGGCTGCTCGACCGGAGCCGGCGTGGATGTCTTGATTGGGGTGGATGCCGGCGTCCCCACGGCGGATTTCCTGGTTGAAGATCGCGCGCTCGGGATGAGCTTCTTGCGCTCGGGGTAGGTCGCGATCAGAAGAAGGCTGAACGCCAGCCCGAAGATGACTGGCCCGAGGTGGAACGAAGCACGCCAAAGGAAGTACGCGCCGGCCTCGAAGGCGAGCACGACGAACCCGTACAGGATCCCGGCCCGCACCCAGCCGATGTTGGCCGCAGGGTTGACCGCCGCCGCCATCAGGCCGATGCCAAGCACGGCACCGGCTGCGGAGGTATGGGTGCCCACCTCCTGGTCGAGCGGAAGCAGCGACGTCGGGATCAGGGCGGCCGCCGCCCCTCCGACCAGGCCCATGCCCATCAGGAGCATCCCGACTGTCAGCAGGAGCCTTTTCATGGCCGGTGACTCTAGCCGAAAAACAGGTACCTGAATTCAGGTATCCGAGGTTGGTGGATGGGGTAGTTGTGCCCTTTTGGGTCGCGCGGGCCAAACCTAGGCTCTTGGTATCGGCCCGCCAGGCCGAAATCAAGCAAGGAGGAAGTGAGATGCAGGCAACCGGAACGTTCCGTGCGGCGGGCTTCTCGAAGGGCTTCGTCCTGGTCGTGGTCGCCATGGTGTGCGCGCTCGTGTTGGGTGCGGCCGGTGGTTACGCGACGAGGAACACCAGCCACTCGGGCGGCGCTTCGGTGCACGCGGCGGTCGTCAACCAGGGCGGACCCCAGTCCGACCTGACGCGTGCGCTGCCGAGCAGCGCACCAGCCAGGCCGGCAGCCGAGCCGCAGCCCGATCACGGGTTTCTGCCGTAATCAGCTGGCACTGAAGGTAGGGGTGGCCAAACCGCCCCTACCTCTTAGACTCGTTTTATGAGCGACGTCCCCATCACGCCAGAGGGGCTGGAAGCGGTCGAGCGAGAGCATCGGGAGCTCACCTCGGTGAAGCGCCCCGCGATCGTCGCCAAGATCAAAGCGGCGCGCGAGCTCGGCGACCTTTCCGAGAACTTCGAGTATCACGCCGCCAAGAACGAGCAGGGAATGATGGAGGCGCGCGTCAAGGAGCTCGAGGCGATCATCAAGAACCACGTGATCATCGAGCGGCGCGCCGCCAACGGCGAGGTCGCGATGGGCAACACCGTCCGGTTTGCTGAGGACGGTGAGGATGAAGAGAGCTATCGCATCGTCGGTCCCGCCGAGGCCGACCCGAAAGCGGGCCGCGTGAGCTATGAGTCCGCGCTCGGGAAAGCTCTGATCGGCCACCGCGTGGGCGACGTGGTGAAGATCGTGACGCCCGGTGGCGCCTACTCGGTGCGCATCACGGGCATTGAGTAAATCGGTCGCGACGACGTCTCCGCTCGCCGAGGTGCGGCTGTGGATGGAGAACCGAAGGCTCGGCGTTGCATACATCACGCGGCCCGTGTCCATCGCGTATCTCACGGGCTTTCACGCCGAACCCCACGAGAGGCTGATGGCGCTCGCCGTGCGTCCCGACGGTGCGACGCTCATCGTCCCGTCGCTCGAGGAGGAGAAGGCGCAAGCGCACGCGTCCGACGCGGACGTCGTGGCCTGGAGCGACGGCGAGGATCCATACGAGCTGGTCCAGCGCGCGCTCGGCCGCGGCGCAGAGATAGGAGTCGAGAAGGAGCACCTCACCTTGCATGGTGCCGAGGTCCTCACCTCGCGCACCGGCGCGACCGAGCTGCTCGACGTCGGCGAGGAGATTCGGCGCCTGCGATTGATCAAGCACGAGGACGAGATCGCTCGGCTCATCCGTGCGGCGCAGATCACCGATGACGCCTACACCCATGTCGTCGCGCGGCTGCACGCGGGGATGTCCGAGATCGAGGTTGCGCTGCTCGTCGGATCGGTCATCGGTGAGCTGGGAGGCGTGCTGTCTTTTCCGACGCTCGTCCAGTCGGGGCCCAACTCGGCGATGCCTCACCTCGAGCCCTCGAGCCGCAAGCTCTCGGCGGGCGATTTCGTGCTCATCGACTACGGCGCGGCCTACGCCGGCTACAAGGCGGACTCGACCCGCATGGCCGTCATCGGCGAGCCCAGCGCGCGCCATCGCGAGATCCATGACGTCGTGTTGCGCGCGCACGACGCCGCCATCGCGGAGGTCCGCCCAGGCGCGACCACCGGGGACGTGGACGCGGCGGCGCGCCGCGTCATCGAACAGGCCGGATACGGCAAGCAGTTCTTCCACCGCGTCGGCCACGGCCTCGGCCTCGAGGGGCACGAGGATCCGAGTCTCGATCCCGGCTCGCGGACGGTGCTCGAGGTGGGCATGGTGTTCACCATCGAGCCTGGGGTCTACATCCCTGGCTTCGGTGGGGTGAGGATCGAGGACGACGTGGTGGTGCAGACGGGTGGATGCCTGGTCCTGACGTCGTCAGACCGATCGCTGCGTGTGATACCCGGCTGATGCTCGCCCCCGGCATGCGGCGCACCGAGCAGCGGACGATGGTCTACAACACCATCGTGCAGCTTGGCGGGCACTGCACCGCCGAAGAGATCACCGACGAGCTGCACAAGGCCAAGCCCGGGTTTCCGCGCAGCACGGTCTATCGAGCGCTGGAAGCGCTGACCGCGTCCGGCAGCGTGTACGCGGCGCACCTCGGGGAGGGGCCGACCCATTACGAGCTCGCGAGCGGCGACCACCACCACGCGGTGTGCCAGGTGTGCGGCGGAGTGATGCATATCCAGGAAGAGCTTGTGCACGAGCTCGAGGAACACCTCGAGCAGGGTCATCGCTTCAAGCCGGTGCGCACCGAGGTGCTGGTCGTCGGGGTCTGCGACGATTGCTCGCGGAATCCCGCGACACCCACGTCGCGCCGTCGGATGATCGACCCTCACCACCGACACTAAGGAGGCCTCAATGGAGACCAAGATCGTCGGCACCGTCCTGCCGGTGCTCGAGCTGAACATGCAGCCCAACGAGAAAGTCTTCGCCGAATCGGGCGAGCTGTCGTGGATGTCGATGTCGATCCAGATGCAGACCGGGACGTCGGTCGGTGGCCAGCAGGGTGGCTTCATGGGCGCCCTGGGCCGGGCCTTTGCCGGGGGCACGCTTTTCATGACCGAGTACACGGCCGTGGGCGGGCCGGGCCTGCTTGCGTTCGCGCCGAAGCTGCCGGGCGAGATCCTGCCGTTGGAGATCGCGCCGGGCCAGGGCTACATGCTCCACCGCCACGGGTTTCTGTGCGCCACCCTCGGTGTCCAGTTCTCGATCGGCTTCCAGCAGCGCCTCGGGGCGGGCGTATTCGGCGGTACGGGCTTTCGCCTGCAGCGCCTCACCGGCCAGGGCCAGGCCTGGGTCGCCCTCAACGGCGAGATGGTTATGTACGACCTCCAGCCTGGCAACACGCTCCGCGTGCATCCGAGCCAGGTCGGGATGTTCCAGGACTCGGTTCAGTTCAACGTGGTGACGGTGCCCGGCATCCAGAACATGTTCTTCGGCGGCTCCGGGCTTTTCCTGGCCGCGCTGACCGGCCCCGGGCGCGTGTGGCTCCAATCGATGAGCATGCAGCACCTGGCGCACGCCATCCAGGAGTACCTGCCGAAAGCATCCGGCTAGTTCAAGGAGGACGCATCATGGCGAAATACCTGATCCAGGGTTCGTACACCGTCGATGGGGTCAAAGGCGTGCTGAAAGAAGGCGGCACCGGTCGACGCAATGCAGTCGAGTCCGCGGTCAAGGCGCTCGGAGGGCGGCTCGATGCCTTCTACTTCGCCCTCGGTGAGGACGACGTGGTCGCGATCGTCGAAGCCGAGAGCAACATCAGCGCAGCGACGTTTGCCATGGGTGTCGCAGCCACCGGGACGGTGCGGACCAAGACCACCGTCTTGTTGACGCCTGAGGAGATCGACGAGGCGGCCAAGAAGACGATGTCCTTTCGCGCTGCCGGCCAGTGATCTAGACAGTGTCGGATCGGTGGCTGACATTTGATTGCTTCGGCACTCTGATCGACTGGCGCCACGGCATCCGCACCACCGGCGAGCTGCTGTTCCCGGGTCGTGGTCAGGATTT
>VBGE01000027.1 GCA_005880345.1 Chloroflexota bacterium
CCAGGACGCGCTCGGTGAGCGTCTGGTCCTTGAGCTTCAGTGTTCCCGAGAAGAGAAATGCAGGCTCATAGAAGCTGTGGTCACCGGCCGGCACGAGCACGTAGACCAGCTCAGCCTGATCCAGCTGCACCGTCGGAACCGGGGTGGCACCGGCCGCCGCGCCGGAGGACGATGTGCCGACTGCAGAGCGCACAGCGTCGTCCACCGAGATGATCTTGTAGTCGGCGCTGCCCAGGCTCACCGGCAGAAGCCCGGTTGCCAGCACCGGGCGGTTGGCGCTGAGGTCGACCTCGAGCCCGTAGCGCGCGCCGTTGAAATCGACCAGGTAGGCGGGGCCGTAACCGCCCACGTCGAATTGCCGGTCGAACCGAACCTTGATCGGGTCGCCGCTGCTGTCGACCTCGACGGTATTGCTCCACTGCGGCACCAGGCTGTGCTGGGCCAGGAAGATGTTCGCCTGGTCCGCCGGTCCCGCCCCCGCCGCGTCTGTCGGCGGCATCGCCAGCGAGGCGAAGATGAAATAGGCGGGGCTCGACGGCGGTGACGCAATTGTCCCGCGGACCTTCAGCGTGTAGTCCGCGGCGGTGTACATGCCCAGGAATCCCGACGGTCGGTCGCGCAGGACCGCGCCCAGGCCGGTGGCGAACTGGTCGGCCATGGCGGGCGAAGGCTCGCGATATCGGTAGACCGGCGCCGTCGTGAAGTTGAGCGTCAGCTTTCCGGTCCAGGTGAACTGAACCGGTCCGCTGTAGGCGGGAACACCAGGCTGCTGAGTATTGCCTGCAGCCGGCGCGGTGCTTTTCTGCCCGTTGAACACCGGAGTCGGCAGCTTGCCGAAGCTGCCCGCGTCGATCTGGCCCGGGGCACGCGCCGCCCCGCCGAAGCTCGAGGTCGCAGTGTTTCCGCCACCGACGCCGAATCGCGCCACCAGCCCGACGAGCAGGGCGATGACGAGGAAGGCGGCGGCGGCGGCGAGCGGGACCGTCGGCACGGCACGGATGCCTCCGATCAGGCCCGAGAGCGCATCGCGTAGACGGCTCGACGCGGGACGGCTGGACTGCATGCGCAGCCACAGCTCATCGTCGAAGCCCGGCCTCGGCCGAGTCGTCTCGAAGGCGTCGTCGAGCTGGCGCTGGAGAGCGGCGAGCTCGAGGTCTTCGTCGTTCTCGTTCACACGCCTTCCCTCTGGGCGGCTTCCTTCAACGCCTTCAGCGCTCGGTGGTACAGCATCTTGGCCGCGTCCTCGCTGCAGCTCATCAGCCTGCCGACCTCGTCGAAGCTCAGCCCCGAGTGGCGGAGCGAGATGGCGTCCCGCTGCCTCTCGGGCAGCTCCGCCACGCGCACCAGCAGCGCCTGGTACTGGATCCTCTCCTCGGCCTGCCCTGCCGGGTCCGCCTCGGCCATGGGCTGGTGCTCGATGGTCCTGCGCAATCGTTCGCGGCGGCCCTGGGCGCGGAAATGGTCGAGGGTCGCGTTGCGCGCGATGCGGAACAGCCACGCGGCGGGCGTGGTGTTGCGCGGCTCGAATCGCGGATATGCCTGGTAGGCGTTCATGAAGACCTGCGCCGTCACGTCCTCCGCGTCCGCGGACGTGCCGACCTGGGCCCGGACGTAGGCGTAGATCCGCCCCAGGTATTCGCGGTATAGGTCTTCGAACTCCGGCCGCGTGGCGTCCAAGGCCGGTTCATCGTATGGAAGCGCACCGTATTTGAGGCAACGCCGGGCTTGCGGGGGCTGTAACGGCTAGACCGTCGCCCAGTTGCGCAGCTCGGCTCCGACCTCCTTGGGACGGTTGCTGAAGATCGAGTCGGGCTTGCAGTAGCGGCACCAGGCGATCGCCGCCTCGTCGTCGACCGGCCACACCCCGACCGCGCCGCCGGCGTCGTGAACCTCCTTCACGACATGCGGGTCGGCGGCGCCCCAGTGCGGCGAGTAAACGTCAGCGCCCACCTCGCGCAGCATTCTCGCCGGGTGCAACGGCTTTGCCCCCTCGAGGATGCCCACCTGCAAAGAGGGCTCCATCTTCTTGATCTGCTGGATCGAGCTGTGGTTGAAGGAGACGACCGCGCATTCGGGCACGGCTCCCAGCTGGCGCAGCATGTTCAACAGCTTGTCCTCGAGGCCCTCATACAGTGGCGGCACCTGCTTCAGCTCGATGACGAGCCCGACCTTGCCGATGACGAGCTCGACGACCTCCTGCAGCAACGGGATCTTCTCGCCGTCGCCCGCATCCAGCTTGCGGAGCTCAGCCGCCGTGTGGTCACGGACGAGCCCGGTGCCGTTGGTCGTGCGTTCGAGGGTGTGGTCGTGGATGACGACGAGCCGCCCGTCCGACGACAGGTGGACGTCACATTCGATGAGGTCGCAGCCGACAGCCATCGCCGAGCGGAACGACCGCATGGTGTTCTCCGGGTGCTCCGCGGGATTGCCCCGGTGACCGCCCAGCAGCGGCCTGCCCTCGTCGTGTGCAGCCTCGTAGCGCGCGCGGATAGGTAGAGTCAATGCGCTCGGTCAGTCTAACTGCGCGGCGGCGGGAATCTGGCGTCGAGCGATCGCGTCACCATCGAAGAGTTCGTGATTCCTTGTCTATAGTGCAGGGGTGGCCGTCGCGAAACCCCAGACCATCGGTGACCTGCGCGCCGGCGGGCACCGGCGAGAGACGGTCAAGCAGGAGATGCGCCGCAATCTGCTGACCCGCTTGCGCTCCGGCGAACCTCTGCTGCCCGGCATCGTCGGCTACGAAGAAACGGTCCTGCCGCAGCTTTCCAACGCGGTCATCTCGGGTCACGACGTGATCCTCCTCGGCGAGCGCGGCCAGGCGAAGAGCCGCATCATGCGGTCGCTCGTGAGTCTCCTCGACGACACCGTGCCGGTCATCGCCGGCTGCGAGGTCAACGATCACCCCTTCGACCCGATCTGCCGCCGCTGCCTCGACCTCGTGGAGAAGAACGGCGACAGCGTGGAGATCGCGTGGATCGGGCGCGACCATCGCTATGGCGAGAAGCTGGCGACACCGGACATCTCGATCGCAGACCTCATCGGCGAGGTCGACCCGATCAAGGTGGCCGAGGGCCGCTATCTGGCCGACGAGCTCACCATCCATTACGGTCTGTTGCCGCGCACCAATCGCGGCATCTTCGGCATCAATGAGCTGCCTGACCTCGCTGAGCGCATCCAGGTCGGCCTGCTCAACATCATGGAAGAGAAGGACGTGCAGATTCGCGGCTATCGCGTGCGCCTGCCGCTCGACCTCTTCGTCATCGCGAGCGCGAACCCCGAGGACTACACGTCACGCGGCCGCATCATCACTCCGCTGAAGGACCGATTTGGTTCGCAGGTGCGCACGCACTACCCGCTGAGCGTCAGCGAAGAGATGCAGATCATGGAGGCCGAACGGCATCCGGTCCCCGAGGATTTCGAGCTCGTGTTCCCGTCCTTTATGAAAGAGATCGTCGCCGAGCTCACTCATCTCGCGCGGCGAAGCCCTCACATCTCGCAGTCATCGGGCGTCTCGGTCCGCATGTCGATCGCGAACGTCGAGAACCTCGCGAGCAACGCCGTGCGGCGCGCGGCGCGCCTGGGCGAGTCGCTGGCGGTACCACGTATCACCGACCTCGCGTTTCTCGCATCTTCGACGGCGGGACGCGTGGAGATCGAAGCACTCGACGAGGGCAAGGAGGAGCAGGTGCTCGGACGCCTCGAGCGCGGGGCCATCAGCTCGGTGTTCAGCAAGCACTTCTCCGCGTCGCAGTTCGAAGGGGTTGTTTCGCGATTCGAAGATGGAGCCATGCTCGAGGTCGGGGAGGGCATTTCGGCCCGTGCTTACACGCGGGCGATCGGCGACGTGCCCGAGATGCCGACGGCGCTGAAGAAGCTCGGCCTGCCGGACCGGCCGGAGGTGCGCGCGTCGGTGATCGAGTTCATCCTCGAGGGACTGCACCTGAACAAGCGGCTGAACAAGGACGAGGTCGAGGGCCGAGCGATCTACCGCCGCTAATTCCCCTCTCCCCTTCAGGGGAGCAATCAGTCGGCGCGGGTAGCGCGTCCTCAAGCGGCTTGCCGCCAGGGTCAGGGTGAGGGGCCGAGATAGAAGCTACTTCTGGACGGCGTAGACCAGGATGAAGGCCACGACCATCGCGACCACGAGGAGGAAGAAGACCACCTCCACCCGAAGCGCCACCCTCACGAGCCGCCGCGCCCGTTGGGTACGCGTGCCGCATCTCTCGCAGTAAGCCGAGTCGGGGACAAGCTCCGCCCCGCACTTCTCGCATGCCGTCTGGACCGCAGCCACGGCAACGAGTATGCGACGGCGTCAGTCGTGACAGGTGGCGAGCGCCTCGAACCTCGTGGCGCGGGAATCGATCGAGCGGGCGGTGTTGGCAGTGACGTGGATCGACCGGCCGCCCGCAATCTCATGGCCCTGCTGGCTCTCAAGCTCGTCGACCATCGCTCCTTTGCTGTCAAAGAAGCGGTAGTCGAACGTCAGGCTGTGGCACGTGGCAGAGCGCTTGTAATCGAACTCGATCTGTGTCGACGAGTCCATCTGGGCGTTGGACACGCCATCGCCGGCGTAAGGCGTCGTGACCCGCTGGAACAGCCTGTAGCCGCCGAACAGGACGACGCCGGCCACGAAGATGGCCAGGACGATGACGAGGCCGGAAGGGCGAGCCTTTGGCCGTCCAATTGGCTGCCAGGCCGCGCCGTTCCAGAAATGCGCGCCATCGGCCGACACCCACGCGGTCCCATCGAACTGCGCCGGTCTGCCGTCCGGGCCGAAAACCGCGGACATGCCCCGAAATGTTGACGGCCTGGGACCCGTTTGCGACCCCGCTAACCTGTGGTGATGGAACTCCAGGAAGAGATGTCCAGCGGGGACGTGGTCCTGCTGATGGGCTCGGTGCCGGAGCGGACCAGCGACCTCGTGTACTGGCTCGACGAGGCCCGCCTTCGCTACCGCCACGGCCCTGCGTTCCCCACGCTGGGCAGCCTCATCGCCCACCTGGTCGACTCGGCGGGCAAGGTCGACGCCCTGCTGCGCCACGCGCACCTGGACGGACAGAGGACCGCCGACGTGCGCGCGGCCATCGATCCCGGCCACGACCAGGACCTGGGCGAGCCTCTGCAGGAGGCTCTCGACGATCTCGCCCGGGTCCGCCGGCGAACGGTCGACCTCCTGCACGGCTGGGGCAAGAACGAGTGGGAGCGCACGATCGACGACCCGCGCGGCGGCGACCTGACTCTCCTTGAGGTTTGCCGGCTGGTGGCCAGGCACGAGATGGGGCACATCGCCCAGATCCGCAACCTGAGCGCCCTGCTGCCCGAGCCTCAGGACCTGGGCCCGATTCCACAGGTGGGCGCGAACGGCAAGTAATCTTCCGGACGTGGCGGAAGAACCGGAGCCGAATTCGCCCGCCGACCGAGAGAAGCCCAGCTCATCCCGACGCGGCCGGCGCAAGCGCAAGGCCGGCGGCGGGCGGGCCGCCCAGTACTGGATGGTCGTCAGCTCGCCTGACAACTTCCGCAAGACGCGCGAGCACGGCTTCTCCATCCAGGGCCTGAAGAGCCGCCACCGCCGCAGGGTCGAAACCATGCGCGTCGGTGACCGGGTGCTTTACTACATCACCGGCCGCATGGGATTCGCCGCGACCGTCACCGTGGCGTCGCCGATGTACGAGGACCACACACCGATATGGCGCTCGGCGCGTCGCGACGAAGACTATCCGTGGCGGGTGCACATCCGGGCGGACGTCGTGCTCGAAGAGGTCGACTGGGTGCCCGCCAAGGAGATCGCATATCGCCTCGACTATGTACGCAAGTGGCCGCCTGAGCACTGGACGCTGGCGTTCCAGGGCCACATCCACGCACTGCCGCGCACCGATTTCGCAATCATCGAGGACGAGATCTCCCGCAGCTCGCGCCGCCGCAAGGCCGGATAGGTTGGGTGCGCAGCTAAAGCGGCTTTACACCTTCCATTTCCGTGACGAGCGCCGCGAGCGGCTCTTCCTCGCCTCGGTCTCCTTTCTCATCACGTTCGGCGTGATTCGCGCGATCACGGCGATGATCCGCGCCGACATCGGACCGCTCCACAACGTCACGACCAGCGGCGGGCTCCACATCCATCACCTGGTGTGGGGCATCCTGCTCTTGCTCCTGGTCGGGTATGTGTGGCTGCTCGAGATCGGCGTCGGCTCGAGCTGGATCGCCAGCCTGACCGCCATCCTTTTCGGCGTCGGTGCGGCGCTCACGCTGGACGAGTTCGCGCTGTTCCTCAACCTTCGTGACGTGTACTGGGAGCGGCAGGGCCGCGAGAGCGTCGACGCCGTCCTCATCTTCGCCGGGCTCCTGTCGGCCGGGATCTGGGGTTGGCC
>VBGE01000405.1 GCA_005880345.1 Chloroflexota bacterium
CCCCACGTGCTCGCGGATCACACGCAGGTAATCGTCGACGCCAAATCCGTCGGTTTCGCCGGCCTGCGCCGCGAGGTTGCAGATGTAGAGCTTCAGCGCGGGCGAGGCCTTGATCGCTTCGACCATTCCCTCGACAAGCAGGTTCGGCAGGATCGACGTGTAGAGCGACCCGGGCCCGACGGTGATCAGCTCGGCGTTGAGGATCGCCTGCGCCGCCTCGGGGTTGACCTGCACTCCATCGGGCTTCAAGAAGACGTGGCTGATGGGCGCATGCTGCTTCGGGATCTTCGACTCACCCTCGACGGTGCTGCCGTTGATCGATGCGACAAGCGTCACGTCCTGCAGGGTCGACGGGACGATCGTGCCTTTCACCGCGAGCACCTTGCCGGACTCGCGCAGTGCCTGCTCGAAGTTCCCGGTGACGTCGGCCATCGCCATGATGAAGAGGTTGCCGAAGGCGTGGCCGTCGAGCGACCCCTCCTTGAAGCGGTGGTCAAAGAGCTGCTTCATCAACGGCTCCGCGTCGGCGAGTGCGATGAGGCACTGCCGGAAGTCGCCCGGAGGCAGGATGCGGTACTCGTCACGCAACCTGCCCGAGGATCCGCCGTCATCTGCGACGGTCACGATCGCCGACAGGTTGGAGGTGTACACCTTCAGTCCACGCAGCAGCGAGCTGAGACCGGTGCCGCCGCCAATCGCGACAACGCGAGGACCGCGGCCGCGGAGACGGAATGCGTGGATGACCTCGACCACGCTGGTCGTCGTGTTGCCGGGCAGGAAGGGGCCGAGCACAGATTGGGTCAGCTTCAAGTAGCTGACCAGCAGGAGCCCGACGCCGAAGATGCCGAACATGATCGCGCGGGCCCAGTAGGGCAGGAACTGCAGGGTGATGTAGTAGAAGCCGGAAGGCAGGTGGGCGGTCTGGTAGATCTCCTTCAGGGCGTACGCCACTCCGAGCACGAGGACGAGCTCGGAGACCATGAGCAGGACCAGCCAGCGTTTGATCTGGAGGCCGGGCGTGAGCCAGCGCAACCAACGCGTCGTCGAAGTGAGCCTTCTGGCCATCTACCCCGCCTGCAACAACGATTTCAAGACGTGCAAAGTTACTCTGGTACTACGCTTCACTGAAGTATGCGGAGTTTGCGCCGAATCCGCCGCCTTGCCAGGTTCACCGCGTTTGCGCTGGTCGCCGCTGCGATCGCCACGGAATTGGTCAAGCCGGCGCCGGAGCGCACGTGGCAGGGCAAGGTCGGTGGCATCGTTCCCTACGACTTCCGGCCTCCGACCTGGCAGAGGATCCGCGAGGCGTACTGGAACCCGGAATCGGACCGGCTCTTCAGCGACCGTGTGTTCGGCGTGGGCTGGGCGGTGAACCTTTATAGAGCGAAAACGCTCATGGAGGACAATTTCCGCCGTTTGATGGGTCTCGAGGAATCGGTGTCGATCAAGATGACGGTCCGCGCGGAGGGCTCGGGCAAGAAGCCGGACGTAGTCATCAGCCGCGAATAGGTTCCTGCCCCATTGATGGGGAGGTGTCGCCGGAGGCGACGGAGGGGCTCCCGGGCCGTCCTTAGAATGATTCGCTCCGCTTGGGGAGTGGCGCAACGGTAGCGCAGCTGACTCTGGATCAGAAGGTTGAAGGTTCGAATCCTTCCTCCCCAGCCAACCGGTTGTAGAAGTTCGGCTGAGGGACGACATAAGCCTTCCGCTGATGGTTGTCAGTACTTCGTCTGATGCCTTACACCTACTTCGGCTGGTTCTTGACACTCCCTGGCAATAGGGAGCACTCCGAGCACTGACAAGGTCAGGTCGAAGTCAATCCCACGCCGTCCGAGAAGCAATCGTCGAGCTGGCCAGGCGAGGCAGGCGCGGAGACCTGGCTGCTGAGGCGAAACTGCTGAGCGGCGATCGCGATGATCGTGTGGAGAAAGCTCGCATCACGCGTTTGATGGAATCGCTACGTGCAGAGGGGTGAAGTCTTTCGGTTGCGAGTACCGAAAGGAACAAGAGGTCACGAGCAGTCGGGGCAGCGTTACGGTGTAGTCGTTCAAGCCGACGAACTCCTCAGCTTGTCCACCGTGATCATCGCGCCGACCTCGACGCGCGCGCGGCCCGCTTCCTTCAGGCCTGAAGTGGAAATCGACGGTCAGCGGACGCGGGTCCTGGTCGAGCAACTTGGCGCCGTCGATCCGAGCCGGCTAGGCGAATCTCATGGGCTGCTCGCCTTTGGCGAGCTTCGGGATGTCGATCGGGCACTGGCCGTAGTTGTTGGCATTGGTACCTGAACCTCGGGCCCAAGCTAGACATCGCGTCTCACACGCCCTACGAGCCACTTTTCGGATGATGCCGGGACGGTCGGCTCGAACGGTGGTCCGTAACCCCGCGGCGGGCAGCTGAAGATTCGAAGCAGCCGATGCATTGGGTTCGCTTTGCCGAGGAGCAGCCAGACCTTGCCTTGCTGGGCCGGCAGCGGCTTGGACAGCAGCGGCTCGGTGGCCCCGGCGTCGTGCTCGTAGGCACCGTACGAGCCGACGGCACCGCCCGAATCAGCCCGGTCGAACCGCTGATCTGGGAAGACGACCTGTGGCTTTCGATGCTGTGGGGATCGCGAAAGGCAGCCGACCTTATGCGGGATCAGAGGGTGCTCGTCCACAGCATCGTCGTCAGTCGAGAAGGCACCCTCGGTGAGTACAAGCTCCGAGGGCGGGCGATCAGCGAGGACAAACCGGAGGTCCAGGCGCGCTATGCCGCGGTAGTCGAAGAGCAGGTGGGTTGGACCCCGGTGCCTGGTCGCTTCCACCTTTTCTGGATCGATATCGATGACGTGACGTTCATCCGCTACGACGACGCCACCGGCGATCAGTTCGTGACGAGATGGCCGCAGAACGTCGAATACGTGAGGCGCGCAACATCACCGACGTCACTGGCGGACGCGGAACCACACTCCGACTTACTGAAGTCCCCGTAAGCCGCTCGATCGCAAGCCGGGGCGAGGGCGGCCGGCTCGAGCCAGTAACCGAATCTCTTCGACGTGGGCCCACCCGTGCGCGAAACA
>VBGE01000100.1 GCA_005880345.1 Chloroflexota bacterium
CCTATCCCTTCAACAACGGCTATCACGCCAAGGTGATCAACTACCTGGCCAGCCTGCGGCCGAATGTGATCCTGTTCGACATCGTCCTCGACCACATCACCGGCAAGGACATCGAGACCGGCACCGATACCGATGCTCTGCTGACCAATGCAATCGGCAAGGCGGGCAACGTGGTTCTCGTGTGCACGGCCGAGACGGCGCCAAGGCCTGAGTTCTCCACGGTGGCCGCCGCGGTCGGCGATCGCGGGCTGGGCGTTCCCGATCAGGCGAACGCGGTCCGCGGGATGGTGCTGCGGGTCGACCCCAAAGCGACATGCCCCGAGAACGAGAGCGACGAGCCGGCATTCCTGATTGCGCTGCGCATCGCCGGCACCATCCTCAGCCCGCTGACGACCCATGACTCCATGGCCGGCTTCGGCAGCCACCAGATACCTCTCGTCAACGGCCAGATGCTGGTCAATTCAACCAGGGGCGCGGGCGCCGCCTGCGCATACGTCGACGCGTTCAACGCGTCCTGTCCGAGGCCGGACCTGATCACCGATCACATCGTGGTGGTCGGCGCCAAGCTCATCGACGCCGGTGACATCTATTCGCAAGCGGTCGCGTTTCCGCACGATGCCAGCTTCTGTCCGCAGTTCCGGCGCAGCTGCATGCTGGACACCCAGAACTACGGGTACCGGATCGAGGGCGACGCGATGAGCACTGTCCTCGACGACCGCTACGTCCGCGTCCAACCGATGGTGTCGATCCAGCTCGCCGTGCTCGTGGTCGCGGCGATCGTCGGCTTGATCGTCTATTTGCTGTCGTTCCGCGCCGGCATGCTGCTCACGGCCGCCCTCCTGGTCACCTACTACGCGGGCGTTTACGTTCTCGGCCAGGCCGGTTACCTCGCCGACCCGCTCTATGCGCCCATGGCCATCGTGCTCGCGGCCAGCTTCTCGCTTGGGGCGAGGTATGTGTTGGAGGAACGCGAGCGGCGGAAGGTCGAGAGGATATTCGGCCACTACATCGACCCGCGCGTCGCAAAACAGCTGGCGGCCACTCGTTCGGTGGATGAACTGATCTCGCGCGGCGAGCGACGCGAGCTCACGGTTCTTTTCATGGACATTCGCGGTTTCACGGCGATGTCCGAGTCGATGCGCGCGGACGACGTGATGGCTGTGATCCAGGACTACCTTGATGAGATGAGCAAGCTGGTCCTCAAATGGGACGGCCTCATCGACAAGTACGTCGGCGACGAGATCATGGCGTTGTGGAACGCGCCTCTGCCGCAGCCCAACCATGCGCTGCTCGCGATCCGGTGCGCCTACGACCTCGTCAGCGCGGCGCCCGCGCTGCAGGCCAAGCTGGCGGCGCGCGGCCTGCCGCCCATCGGCTGGGGGATCGGCATCAATTCCGGCACCGCTGTGGTCGGCAACATGGGCAGCCAGGACCGCCTGCAGTACACCGCGCTCGGCGACACGGTCAACACAGCCGCGCGCTTCTGCGGCGCGGCTCCTGCATTCGACGTGCTGGTCGGATGGCCGACGTACCAGGACTGCGCTGACTACATCGCGGTCGATGAGCTGCCCGGGCTGCAGCTCAAGGGCAAGACGGCGGAGACTTTCCGCATCTTCAGGGTGACGGCGATCCGCGAAGAGAAAGGCTCGCCTTGGGTGCCGATGCCCACCGATGCCGCCATGACCGCATATACCGCGAAGCGGCAGCTCTATACAACGCAGTCGGTGTTTGCGTGAGCATCGAGCGGGCGGCCGACCTCCTAGCATCGGCCACGCGTGCGGTCGCGATGACCGGCGCCGGGGTGTCCGCCGAGAGCGGCATTCCGACATTTCGGGGCGAGGGTGGCGTGTGGACGAAGTACGACCCCGTGAAGGTCTCGTCGATCGACAGTTTCATGGCCGATCCCGCGTCGTACTGGCAGGTGTCCAGGGAACGGGGTCGCGTGGCGCTCGCGGCCAGGCCGAACCCCGGTCACGTGGCGCTTGCCCAGATGGAGGAGCGAGGCCGGCTGGTCGCCGTCGTCACGCAGAACACCGACGGCCTGCATCAGGACGCGGGGAGCAGGCGCGTGATCGAGCTGCACGGCTCGGGCCGCAACGTCGAGTGCATGGTATGCGGCCGCCGTGAACCCCGCTCCGAGGTGCAGGCGAGGCTCGACGTCGAGATGCCACCTCGCTGCCAGAGCTGCGGCAGCACCTTCCTCAAGCCAACAGTCGTGCTCTTCGGCGAAGCGATGCCGGCCACGGCGCTCCACGAGGCGTTCGAGCTGGCGGGCCAGGCCGACGTGATCTTGGTGGTGGGCTCTTCGCTCGTCGTCTATCCGGCCGCGGACGTGCCCCTTGCCGCCCTGCGCGCGGGTGCCCGGATGGTCGTGGTCAACGCCGAGGCCACGCCATTCGACAGGTTTGCCAGCGTGGTGATCCACGGCCGTTCGGGCGAGGTGCTGCCGCACATCGCCTCGCTCATAGCAGCGTGAGGCTGCCCGCGATCACCGGCTTGCCGTCGACCATTAGCTCACCCCTCGGCCCGATGTCCTGCGCCACGCCTTCGATCGTCTGACCGGAGAACTCGACGCGTACCCGGCGACCGAGCGTATCCGAGAGTTGTCGCCAGCGCGCCAGCACGACCTCGTCGGGAACGTCGGTCCACTGCTCGATCTTGTGGCGAAGCCTGTCGATGACTTCGTCGCGCGGCTGGTCGAGCCTGGCTGCGCCCTCCGGCGCCCAATGCAGGTTGATGCCGATGCCGCAGAGGGCTTTGCCGCCGGTGTTCTCGACCAGGATGCCGCCGAGCTTCAAGCCGCCATCCACAACGAGGTCGTTCGGCCACTTCAACCTGACGCTCGGGCCGCAGGCCTCGGCCGCGGCGACGCCGGCTGCGATGCTCAAGAGAGGGCTTGGCTCGAGCACGAACGAGACGAGCAACGCCGTGCCGAGCGGCGCCTCCCATCGGTGATCGCCACGTCCGCGGCCGGCAGTCTGGCGGTCGGCGATGACGATCGACCCGATGGGCAGGTCCCGGGCGACGTCCTGAGTCGACGTGACTGTGCCCAGGCGCAGAACTTTCGCTTTACCCATCGCCGCTAAGCTAACCCGGAGCACTCCCAATGAAGCTCCACCGCGCGATCGTGCTTGTCCTGATGATGGTCCTGGGCGTCGGCATCGTCGTCCTGCTGACGGCTTCTGGCATCGCGAACTTTGACAGCCACAGCCTGATCGCGCTCGTGGTGGTGCTCGTCGCCGCGGCGATCAGCGGAATCGCGTTCAGCTGGAAGCGCTACAGCCGCCGCTCGTGAAACCACCCCTTCGCCTGGGTTACAAGGCGTCGGCCGAGCAGTTCGGGCCGCGCGAGCTCCTGGACTTTGCCATCGCGGCGGAGCAGAACGGCTTCGACTCGGTGTTCGTCAGCGACCACTTCCAGCCGTGGCGCTTCTCCGACGGCCACGCCCCATTTGCCCTCGCATGGCTCGGCGCGGCCGGCGAGCGAACCTCACGCGTGTTGCTCGGCACCTCAGTCCTCACGCCCACGTTTCGGTACCACCCCGCGATCGTCGCGCAGGCATTCGGCACGCTCGGAGCGCTGTTCCCCGGCCGCATCATCCTGGGCGTGGGTTCCGGCGAGCACCTGAATGAGGGTGCGCTCGGCATCCAGTGGCCCGATAACCGTGAGCGGTTCGCGCGCCTCCGCGAGGCGGTGCAGCTCATCCGCCGGCTCCTCGCCAAAGAAGATGTGGTCACGTTCGACGGCGAGTACTACCACACGCGCAAGGCGAAGATCTATGACCGGCCGTCCGAGACCGTTCCGATATACGTCGGCGCAGGCGGCCCCCAGGTGGCGAAGTTCGCGGGCCGCGCGGGCGACGGCCTCATCTGCACCTCGGGCAAGGGAATGGAGCTGTACTCGGAGCAGCTGCTCCCATCCTTCAGCGATGGTGCGAAGGAATCAGGCCGCGACTCCGATGAGCTGGACAGGATGATCGAGGTCAAGGTCTCGTTCGACACCGACCGCAAGCGCGCTCTGGAGGACACCAAGATCTGGGCCTCACTCTCGCTGCCGGCCGAGCAGAAGTCCGGCATCGACGATCCTCGCGAGATGGAGCGGCTGGCCAAGACGGTGGAGGACGTGGCTTACAAGCGCTGGCTCGTCTCGGACGACCCCGACGAGCACATCGAGCAGCTGCGCCCCTACCTTGACCTCGGCTTCACGCATCTGGTCTTTCACTCACCCGGCGACGCGCAGGCCCGATTCCTCGAGCTGTACGGCGCGCAGATCCTGCCGAGGATTCGCCAGCGATGGGGGTGAACACCTGGGTCATCGTCCTGATCAAAGACTTCGACTCGGCCAAGGAGCGTCTGCGCCCTGCCCTCGGCACGAAATCGCGGCGCGCCCTGGCGCGGGGCAACGCGCGGCTCGCGGTGGACGCCGCCATGGCAGCGGGCCACGTGCTCGTGGTGACGGGTGCGGATGAGGTCGGCGACATGGCCGGCCAGTGGGGCGCCGAAGTGCTGCTCGAGCCGCGCGAGGAGGGCCAGAACAAGGCGGCCGCCCGCGGCATCACGCGGGCGACGGAACGCGGGGCCGAGGCCGTTTTGCTTCTGTCGAGCGACCTGCCTCTGGTGACCGGCGATGCCGTCCGCGCCCTGCTCGATGCCGGTTCCCGGCATCAGCCGCCCGTCGTCCTTGCAGTCCCAGCGATCGGCCGCGGTGGAACGAATGCGCTTTACCTGCATCCGCCTACAGCCATCGGCCTTCACTTCGGAGACGACTCGCTGACCAAGTTTCGCGAGGAGGCCGAGGCGCGAGGCGTGGAGTTCGTCACCTATCACTCCGA
>VBGE01000101.1 GCA_005880345.1 Chloroflexota bacterium
AACAAGCGGTCGCGCGGAGGAAAGTCGATCTCTGGAATCCCCTCCGAAACCTGAGACCATGCCTGCTGCGTCGCCTCGTCGAGATCCATCACCCAGTCCCGTGGGATGGCCAGGCGCGGTCGTACCAGGCCACTGAGGTCGATCGGCTCGCCCGACATCATGGAGAAGGCGCGAGCCGCCGTGGCGATGTCAGGAGCGATCGGTCCGAGGGTGTCCAGCGACCAGCTCAGCGGCACCACGCCGCGGATGTCGATGCTGCCGAAGGCCGGCTTGAACCCTGCGACTCCGCAAAGCGAGGCCGGAATGCGGATCGAGCCGCCTGTGTCGCTTCCGATCGCCCAATCGCACATCTCCGCGGCCACCGCGACCGCCGAACCTCCCGAGGAGCCGCCCGCGACGCGGCCGGGGTCATGCGGGTTGAGCGCCGTCCCGTAATGCGGGTTGATGTTCGTCACGCCGTAGGCGAACTCGTGCAGGTTGGCCTTGCCGGCGACGACGCAGCCGGCCTGGCGGATGCGGGCGACGACCGGCGCGTCCTGCTCGGCCGGGACGTTGGGCAGGATGATGCCGCCCGCCGTCGTCACCATGCCCTCCACGTCGACCAGGTCTTTGACCGCGACGGCGTCGCCGGAACCCTTTTCCTGCGAGCGCGAGATGAAAGCGTTGAGCTCCATGCGCCCCAATTCTCGGCCTAGAGCGGGGGCCGCCGAGTTATCCTTGCCCGCTGATGTCGAGCCCATCAGGAGGATTCGCGGCCGCCAACCTCAGCTGGAGCAAGGTCGACGTGCTCACCTCGTTCGAGCGACTGACCGCCGAGATCCAGGTCCGCGGCGGCCGGCTGCGCGAGACGATCAACGACCCCGAGCCGCTCTTTCACCTGCGCAACGTCAGCGCCGACCCCCTGGTGCCGGGCGCGGTCCCGCTCAGCGGCGTGCCTGAGGGCCTGTTCAACAAGTCCTTCATCGGCGGGATCCGGACGATCGAGCCGGAGCCTCCGCCGCCCGACCTGGTGGCCGAGATGATGCGCCGCTATGTGATGTTTCAGGCTGCGACCTTCATGGTCACGGGTGCCGCGGAGTTCCCCAAGGCGACGGAGACCGCGATGCACACCGAGATCCTCATGAAGAATCGCTTCTTCTCGATCCTCGACGCGACCGTCACCATCTTCGGTGTGCAGGGCAAGAGCTGGACGCAGCCCAACATCTGGGTCAACAAAGACCTGATGCTGGCGGTCTTCCTGGGCTAGGAGGCTCGGCCGAAAAGGCGCTGCAGCCGCACCCGGATGAGGTGCACCAGCAGGCCGAACGCATTGATCTGAGAGGCCGTTTGCCGAGGCGCGCTGGTCGGCGGTGAGGCGGGTGTCGCGTTTGTCTCGGCTGGAGCGGGCCCGCTGGTTGGCTCGACCGGCGACTCCTTCAGGTTGGCCTGGATGCAGGCGGCCATCTGGTTGATGAGCCGTTTGGACACGTCCTCCATGACACCCCGGCCGAACTGGGCAACTCGTCCCGCGACGTGGTATTCGGTCACGATCGTGACTTGCGAGGTGTCGCCGTCCGCCTGCACCGACATCACCGCGCTCGCCCGCGCCGAGCCGGGACCGGTTGTCTCGCGCCCGTCGGCCGACAGCGTGGCCTTGCGCTCTGCATCATTGCGTTCGGAGATCCTGGCCGTCCCGCTGTACGCCACGGTGATGGGTCCGACCTTGACCTTGACCTTGCCCTTGAACGTGCTTTCGTCGACCACCTCGGTCAGCTCGGCTCCGGGCACGCAGCCCACAATCTTGTTGACGTCCAGCAGGTAGGCGAACACCTTGTCCGGAGGAGCAGCGACCTGGAAGGAATTCTCCAGTTGCATTTCCGGACTAAAAGTAGCGCAATAGTGGGGTACGGCTTGTCGCTGGGTCTCGTTTCAGCGCGCGCTGCTGCTGCAGCGCCGCCTTGAGGGGAGTAGGAGAACCGCATGAAACACAAGGTTTCGACCACCGTCAACGGCCGCCGGCACGAGCATGAGGTTGAGCCCCGGCTCCTGCTCGTGCACTACCTTCGTGACAACCTCGGGCTCACCGGGACGCACATCGGCTGCGACACAAGCCAGTGCGGCGCCTGCACGATCCACGTCGACGGCAAGGCGGTGAAGAGCTGCACGATGTTCGCCGTCCAGGCCGAGGGCAAGAGCCTGACCACGATCGAGGGCCTGGCCAAGGATGGCGAGCTCCACCCGATCCAGCAGGCCTTCTGGGACGAGCACGGCCTGCAGTGCGGCTACTGCACACCGGGCTTCATCATGGCCTCGGCCTACCTGCTGTCGCAAAACCCGAACCCGACCGAGGACGAGATCCGCAGGGGCCTCGAAGGCAACCTTTGCCGGTGCACCGGGTACGTGAACATCGTCAAGGCGGTGCAGAGCGCCGCCAAGACCATGAGCACCGCTCCGGCCAAGAAGGCAACCGTCGCGGCCGGAGGCAACTGACATGGCGGTCACGCAGCTTGTCGGCGCCAAGGTCCACCGGCGCGAAGACCCGCGCTTGATCACCGGCCACGGCCACTTCATCGACGACTTCACCCGCACCGGAGCCGCCTACGCGACCTTCGTGCGCAGTCCCCTCGCGCACGCGCGCATCAAGAGCATCGACGTCACCGACGCGGCGAAGGCTCCGGGCGTCGTCGGCGTGTACACCGCGCGAGACTTCAAGGGCCAGCTGGCCGGCACACACCCAGCCGCACCGGCTTTCGTGGCCGAGAAGAAGTACGTGCCCGAGCGCTTCCCGATCGCTGAGAAAGAAGTCACGTACCAGGGCGAGATCGTCGCTGTCGTGCTGGCTGAATCCAGGGGCCAGGCGGCCGACGCGGCCAACCTGATCCAGGTCGAGTACGACGAGCTGCCCGCGGTCATGGACGTCGAGAAGGCGATGCAGAGCGGCAGCCCCAAAGCGCACGAGGGCGCCGCGGACAACATCTGCTGGGACCTCACCTACACCGGCCCCGAGGTCAGCGACGCTGCTTTTAAAGAAGCGGACGTCGTGGTCAAGGAGCGAATCCTGCAGAACAGGGTCGCGCCGGTTCCCATGGAGCCGCGCGGCGTGCTGGCCGAGTACGAAGGCTTCGACAAGAAGCTGACGATCTGGATGTCGAGCCAGAACCCGCATTTCATCCGCCTGTTCGTGTCCGGATCGATGGGCTTGAAGGAGAGCCAGGTCCGCGTCATCTCACCGGATGTCGGCGGCGGGTTCGGCAGCAAGATCAGCCCGTATCCCGAGGACTACCTGGTGCCGGCGCTCTCGCGCATCGCGGAACGACCGGTGAAGTGGATCGAGACACGCACCGAGTCGATCCAGAACGCCACGCATGGCCGAGGCCAGTACTACGACGTCGAGGTGGCGGCCAAGAAGGACGGCACGCTGCTCGGTATGCGCATGACGCAGTTCCTAGATGTCGGCGCCTACGTGGGGACGTTCAGCGCGTTCCAGGCATGCGCGTGCCTCATGGCCGGTGGCGCATATAAGTGGAAGGGAA
Organism: Chloroflexota bacterium; assembly: GCA_005880345.1. Classification (GTDB taxonomy): domain Bacteria; phylum Chloroflexota; class Dormibacteria; order Dormibacterales; family Dormibacteraceae; genus 40CM-4-65-16. The sequence continues at coordinate 3,513 of VBGE01000101.1, forward strand.
TCTCCGCGCGCACGGTCGGCGTCCTCACCAACCGCGTGCCCACTGATCCATATCGCGGCGCCGGCAGACCGGAGGCGACTCACCTGGTCGAGCGAATGGTCGACCTCGTGGCCCTCGAGCTGAAGATGGACCCGGTCGAGATCCGCCGCAAGAACTTCATCCAGCCGCAGGAATTTCCGTTCACGCAGAACTTCGGCCTGGTCGTCGACTCAGGCGACTACGACAAAGCGCTCGACCGCGCGCTCGAGCTGGTCGGATATGAAGAGCTCAGAAAGAAGCAGGCAGAGCTGCGCAAGCAGGGCCGCTATCTCGGCATCGGCATCTCGACGTGGATCGAGCTCTGCGGCTTCGGGCCGAGCGCGGCGACGGCGCCCGCCACCGGCGGCATCGCGCTCGTCGAGTCGGCGCAGGTCAGGGTGACGCCGACGGGCGCAGTCCTCGTTTACACCGGCACCCACTCACACGGCCAGGGCCACGAGACGACCTTTCCGCAGATCGTGGCGGACCAGCTGGGGGTGCCGTACGACAGCATCGAGCTCCGCCACGGCGACACGGCCGAAGGCACATCGTTCGGCTACGGCACGTACGGCAGCCGCAGCCTCGCGGTCGGCGGCGTGGCCATCAGCCGGGCGACCGGCAAGGTCATCGACAAGGGCAAGAAGCTGGCCGCTCACATGCTCGAGGCGGCCGAGGAAGACATCGTCTTCGAGCACGGAAGCTTCCACGTCAAGGGCTCGCCCGACAAGGCCAAGGCTTTCGGCGAGGTCGCCTTCGCCAGCTACGGCATGAACCTGCCGCAGGGCATGGAGCAGGGGCTCGAAGCGGTGGCGTACTTCGACCCACCGAACCTCGTCTGGCCGTTTGGCACGCACATCGCGGTGGTCGAGATCGACGCGGAGACCGGCCACGCCCAACTGCAGAAATACGTGGCGGTGGACGACTGCGGCAACATCATCAACCCGATGATCGTCGACGGTCAGATCCACGGCGGCGCCGTCCAGGGGATCGCCCAGGCGCTGTACGAAGAGGTCGTGTACGACGAAGAAACAGGTCAGCTCAAGACGGGAACGATGATCGACTACATGCTCCCGTCGATCGGCGAGATCCCGCCGCTGATTCTGGACCACACCGTCACCCCATCCCCGACCAACGAGCTCGGCGTTAAGGGGATCGGCGAGGCCGGCACGATCGCCGCCAGCGCGGCGGTGATCAACGCGATCTGTGACGCGCTGAGCCCGCTCGGGATCAAGCACGTCGACATGCCGGCGAGCCCGGACAAGCTCTGGCACATGATGAAGGAGGCAGGCAAGTGATCCCCGCCGCATTCGAATACGCGCACGCCTCCTCAGTCGACGAGGCCTCCAAGCTGCTCAGCAAGTTCGGTGAGGACGCCAAGGTGCTGGCGGGCGGACACAGCCTCATCCCGCTGATGCGGCTGCGCCTCGCGCAGCCGGCCGCCCTGGTTGACATCAACGGAATCAAGGAGCTGGACAACATCTCGGAGCGTGGCGGCAAGCTGCACATCGGCGCGCTCACGCGACATGTGACGATCCAGAACTCTTCGGTCGTGAAGGACAAGCTGCCGCTCCTCGCCGAGATTGCGGGCGAGGTCGGCGACAACCAGGTGCGCAACATGGGCACGATGGGCGGCGTCATCGCGCACGCCGATGCGGCGGGCGACTACCCGACGCTGGCCCTGATGCTGGACGCCGACGTCGTCACGAACCAACGCACCATCCACGCGCGCGATTTCTTCAAAGACCTGTTCACGACCAGCCTCGGCCCGGACGAGATCGTCACCGAGGTGGTCTTTCCCGTCGCCAACGGCCCGCACAAGTACATCAAGTTCCGCCGCCGGCTGTTCGACTGGGCGATCGTCGGCGTGGCCGCGCAGAAGATGAACGGCGACTGGCGCATCGGCCTCACCAACGTCGGGCCCACCCCAGTGCGCGCCACCGCGGTCGAGGAGGCGCTGCACAAGGGGGCCAAACCGGAAGAGGCGGCATTGCACGCGTCGGACGGGCTCGACCCGTCAGGCGACCTCCGGGCCAGCCCGGAGTACAAGAAGCACCTCGCCCGGGTGCTGACCAAGCGGGCGATCCAGCAGGCTCAGCAGTAGTCAAAATGGTGGCCCGGTGCGTTCACCGGGCCACCTCGTACTCTTTCTGAGCGTGAGCGCACCCACAACCATCGAGGACGTCGAACAGCGTCTGCGCGAGCGGCGCTACATCGGCGACCGCTCGCTGGCCACGTCCATCTTCCTGTCCCTCAAGCTCGAAAAGCCCCTGTTCATCGAGGGCGAGGCTGGGGTCGGCAAGACGGAAGCCGCCAAGGTCATGGCCGACGTGCTGGGCGCGCGCCTCATCCGGCTCCAGTGCTACGAAGGCATCGACCTCGCCCACGCGGTCTACGAGTGGAACTACCCGCGCCAGCTGCTGCACATCCGGCTGATGGGCGAGGGGGAGGACCGGCGGACCGCGGAGCGCGAGATCTTCAGCAGCGAGTTCCTCCTCCGCCGGCCGCTGCTCGACGCGATCGACAACGACGACGCGATCCCGCCCGTGTTGCTGATCGATGAGATCGACCGCTCGGACGAAGAGTTCGAAGCCTTCCTGCTCGAGCTGCTTTCCGATTTCCAGGTGTCGATCCCGGAGATCGGCACCATCAAGGCGCGGCAGGTGCCATTCGTGGTCATCACCTCGAACCGCACGCGCGAGGTGCACGACGCGCTGAAGCGCCGCTGCCTCTACCACTGGATCGATTACCCAGACCTGGAAAAAGAGGTGGAGATCGTGCGAGCCCGCGCGCCGGAAGCCGCGGATGGTCTCGCCCGCGAGGTGGCTGCCCTGGTGCAGGGGCTGCGCGGCATGGAGCTGTACAAGGTGCCAGGAGTGGCCGAGACGCTGGACTGGGCGCGCTCGCTTGCCGCGCTGGGCGCGACCCGTATCGA
>VBGE01000102.1:0-2849 GCA_005880345.1 Chloroflexota bacterium
CTCCTCACGGTTGAGCCGCGCGGCCGCGGCCTTCTGTGGCGCTTGCGCTTCCACGGCCCCGAGCCCGCATGGCCTCGCGCGGAGCTTGCGCACAGAGTCGCGGAGCTCTTGCCTGAAGTCGCCCTGCTCGATGACGCGATGACGCTCGAGTTCTGGGACCTGACCTTCCGAGTCCGCAGCGACACCTTCGTCCAGACCAACTACCGGCAGATGCTGGTCCTCTACAGGACAGCGCTCGACATGCTCGCGCCGCAATCCGGCGAGCGCATCCTCGACCTCTACGCGGGCATCGGCACCCTCTCGGTGGTCGCGGCGCGCGCCTCGGCCGGAATCACGGCGATCGAAGAGAATCCGCGCGCGGTGCACCTGGGGCGCCTCAACGCGCGCATCAACTCGGCGCGGGTCGAATACATGCCCGGCAAGGTGGAGAAGGCGCTGAAGCAGGTGAGGCTGGGGCAGCACCAGGCGGTCATCCTCGACCCGCCGCGGGCGGGCTGCGAGCCGGAGGCGCTCGCGGAGCTGATCAGGCTGGGTGCGGACCGCGTGGTGTACGTCTCATGCGAACCGTCGACGCATGCACGCGACATCGCGGGGTTGGTGCGCGGCGGCTACCGCGTCAGGCGCGCAGCGATAGTGGACATGTTTCCGCAGACCTACCACATCGAGTCTGTCGCTCTGCTGGAACGGAGCTAGTACTGGTCCAGCCGGCGGGCGAACTTGACGACCACGATGCGGAGCCGCCCGGGGCCGAGCGACCTGACGACCATCGACAGGATCGGCCTCAGAAGCTGCATGTCGGGCTCAACGGAGCGTAGGCGGGAACGGTTACGCCCGATTTCAACCTCGGCAGGATAGACGAACGGGACCGGTTTACGTACGCCCCAGTACGAACTTGGCCAGCCGCCCAACTCCCTCTTCGAGATCCGACTCCGAGCTGGCAAGGCTGATGCGAACGGCGTCCGAGGCCACCTGGCCGAACGCCGTGCCTGGGGCCACGCTCACGCCACGCTGGCGCAGCAGCTCGAAGGCGAACTCCCTGGACGGGAGGCCTCGCGGCGAGACGTCGGCCATGATGTAGAAGGCGCCGGCCGGCTCGGCGATGAACAGCTCGGCGTCCTTGAGGATCGCAACGGCCAGGTCGCGCCGGCTGCGATACGCGCCTACCATCTCGCTGACGCAGTCCTGCGGACCGACGAGCGCGGCTTCAGCGGCGACCTGCGTGATCGTCGACACGCACGAAGAGTTCGACTCGAGCACCTTGGTCGCGGTGTCGACGAGCTCATCGGAGCCGACCAGGTAACCGAGGCGCCAGCCGGTCATTGCATAGGTCTTCGAGAAGGTGAAGACGGTCGCGATGCGCGGATCGTCCGGCATGAGGCTGGCGGGGCTCGTCCACGACCCGTCGAGGAGGATCTGGTCGTAGCACTCGTCGCTCAGCAGCCACAGGTTGTGGCGCTGCGCGAGATCGATCATGGCGGCGATGGTCGAGGTCGGGTAGACGGCGCCCGTCGGGTTGTTGGGGCTGTTGACGACCAGCACCTTGGTGCGAGGGCCGATCAAAGACGCGAGCGCGTCCAGGTCGGGCTGTAACCCGGTCGACGGCGGGCATGGATAGAACACGCCGCGCGCCCCGAGCCAGGGCAGCATCATGCGGTAGTTCGGCCAGCCGGGGTCGGGCAGCAGCACCTCGTCACCGCGCTCCACCACGGCCGCGAGCATGGCCGCGATCGCGCCGACCCCACCCGGGCCACACGNCCCTGCGTGTGCGTGTAGAAGGTTTTGTTCTCGTCGATCGCGCGCTTACCGGCGTCCTTGACGTGCTGAGGCGTGGGGAAGTTCGGCTGACCCACGTCGAGGCGGATCGTGCCCGGGGTGCGCAAAGCCTCATTGGCGATCTCGCGAATGCCGGAATGAGCCATCTCGGCCGGTCCGTGCGAGAGAGAGGGGAGGGCGATCCGAGCCATGGAGGTCTTTAGACTATCCGAGGGGTCCGCCACACCCAGCCAATACGATGCCGCACGCCCCAGAAACCTTCGTTCACCTCCACAACCACACCGAGTACTCGCTGCTCGATGGGGCCAGCCGCATTCCCGCCCTGGTGGCGCGGGCGGCCGAGCTCGAGATGCCCGCCCTCGGCATCACCGACCACGGCGTCATGTACGGCGCCATCCACTTCTACAAGGCGTGCAAGGACGCCGGGATCAAGCCGATCATCGGCTGCGAGGTCTATGTCGCGCCCCGCTCCCGGCTGCTGCGTGAAGGCCGCGTCGACCGCGACCCCAACCACCTCACTCTGCTGGCGGCGAACCACGAGGGATACGTCAACCTCATGCGCCTTTGCACCATCGGGCAGATGGAAGGGATGTACTACAAGCCGCGCATCGACAAAGAGGTCCTCGCGCAGCATTCGAAGGGCCTGATCGCGCTGTCGGGATGCCTGCAGGGCGAGGCCGCGAGCCGGATCGTCGACGGCGATGTCGCCGGCGCGCGCGAGGCAGTGGCCGGCTACCGCGACATCTTCGGCAAGGAGCGATTCCTGCTCGAGGTGCAGCGGCACGGCATCGACCGGCAGGTCGAGGTCAACACAGTTCTCACCGGGTTTGGCAACGAGTTCGGTTTGCGCCTGTGCGCGACCAACGACCTGCACTACGTGCACCGGCACGACTCAGAGGCCCACGACGTGCTGCTTTGCCTGCAGACGGGCGCGCGCTACAACGACCCGAACCGCTGGCGCTTCTCGACCCAGGAGAACTACCTCAAGACCCCGGCCGAGATGATCGAGACGTTCGCCGACCTGCCCGAGGCGCTCACGACCACGGTCGAGGTGGCGGATCAGGTGGACCTCAAGC
>VBGE01000102.1:2880-9185 GCA_005880345.1 Chloroflexota bacterium
CCTCGCGACCGGCTACGCGTCGTACTTCCTCATCGTCTGGGACTTCTACAACTACGCCCGGCAGAGCGGCATCGTGGTCGGGCCCGGGCGCGGCAGCGCCGCCGGAAGCCTCGTCTCCTACTGCCTCGGCATCACCAACCTCGACCCCATCCAGCACGGCCTCATCTTCGAGCGGTTCCTCAACATCGACCGCGTGTCGATGCCCGACATCGACTGCGACTTCTCGGTCGAAGGACGCGAGCGCGTCATCCGCTACGTCTCGGAGAAGTACGGCTTCGATCGCGTCGCGCAGATCATCACCTTCACGACGATGGCCTCCAAGGCCGCGATCCGCGACGTGGGTCGCGTGCTGGAGGTGCCGCTGCGCGACACCGACCGCCTCGCCAAGCTCGTGCCGGTGTGGCAGGGCCGCTCCAAGACGCTCGAGGACACAGTCAAGGAGGTCCCCGAGTTCCGCGAGGCCTATGAGTCGAGCGACGAGGCGAAGCGGCTCGTCGACGTGGCCAAGACGCTCGAGGGTGTGTCGCGCAACGTGAGCACGCACGCGGCGGGCGTTGTCATCGCTCCCGAGCCGCTTGTGCATTACACGCCGCTGCAATACGGCCCCGGCCGCGAGGCGGTGATCACGCAGTACGACATGAAGGCGGTCGGCGACATCGGCCTGTTGAAGATCGACTTCCTGGGGCTGCAGAACCTCGACATCATCGCCACGTGCATGCGGCTGGTGAAGGAGAGGCAGGGCATCGAGATCGACCTGGAGCATCTGCCTTTCGACGACGCGAAGACCTACGAGCTCATCTCCGCGGGCGACACGCACGGCACGTTCCAGCTCGAAGGCGCGGGCATGCGCCGGATGCTCATGGACATGCGCCCGTCGCGCTTCGAGGACATCATCGTCGCCATCGCGCTCTTCCGGCCCGGACCGATGCAGGACATCCCCGCCTACATCGCGCGCAAGCACGGCCGCGAGCGCATCGAGTACCCGCACGAGTGGCTCGAGCCGATCCTCCAGCCGACGTACGGCGTGTTCACCTACCAGGAGCAGGTGATGGAGGCCGCGCGCGTGCTGGCGGGCTTCAAGCTCTCGGAGGCCGACATCCTCCGTTCCGCGATGGGCAAGAAGGACAGGGTCAAGATGGCCCAGCAGCGCCAGAAGTTCGTCCAGGGCGCGGTTGGGAAAGGCATAGCCGAGCCGGCGGCTGAGCACCTTTTCGACCGCATCGCCGCCTTCGCGTCGTACGGATTCAACAAGAGCCACTCCGCCGCGTACGCGGTGATCAGCTACCAGACCGCGTATCTCAAGGCCAACTACCCGCTCGAGTACATGACCTCGCTGCTCATCCACATGGAGGGCAACGCCGAGCGTGTGGCGACCGCCATCGTCGACTGCCGGCTGCGAGGCATCGACGTGCTGGCGCCCGACATCAACCACTCCCGCGCCGATTTTTCAATGACTGCCGGACAGCTCCCCTCTCCCCCCAGGGGAGAGGGCCAGGGAGAGGGGCGTGGAGATGGCCAACGAGAGGGGCGTGGTGAGGGGCATGGAGAGGGGCGTGGCAGCATTCAGTTCGGGCTGGCCGCGATCAAGAACGTGGGCCGCCACGCGGTGGAGAGCATCGTCGCGCTGCGCGAGGCGGACGGAGCCTTCAAGTCGCTGGAGGACCTGTGCGAGCGCACGTCTGCGATCCAGGACGTCAACCGGCGCGTCCTCGAAGCGCTGGTCCAGTCGGGCGCATGCGACACGCTCGGCGAGCGGGCACGCCTCATCGCCGCGCTGGACCACGCGGTGAGCCGCGCGGAGCGTGCGCGTCGCGACCGCGAGTCGGGCCAGACCTCACTGCTCGACATGGTGGGATCGCCTGAGGTCGCGGCCGACGACTTCGGACTGACGATCGACGTGGCGCCGATGGCGGGCGAGGAGAAGTTGCGCCTGGAGAAGGAGCTCCTCGGTCTCTACCTGAGCGACCATCCGCTGCGCCGCATCACCGCCGAGCTCGCCCGGCTGTCCGACACCCAGGCCGTGGAGGTCACGAGCGCGCTGCAGGACACCGAGGTACGGGTCGCCGGGCTGGTGCGCGAGGTGCGTCGCGTCGTCACGCGCAAGGGCCAGATCATGGCCTATGCCACCCTCGAAGACCTGACCGGGGCGGTCGACATCGTGTTGTTCCCGCGCGTGTTCGAGCAGGCGCGCTTGCTTTTCGAGCCGGACAAGGTGGTCGTCGTGCAGGGCAAGGTCGACGCTCGAGCCGGCAGCACGCGCGCGAGCGGCGCCGTCATCTCGCCCGTCGATCCGGAAGTGGAGGCCGAGGTCGAAACTGCATCCGTCGTCGCGGACATGGCATGGCTGTGGGATGACCCGGAATGCGTGCCCGTCTCGCGCCGCCAGCTCGTCCACGTGCGCATTCCAAGCAGCGACGCCGGCCTGGCCGACCGCCTGGAGGCGGTGCTCGCGCGGCACCCAGGGACCGACGAGGTGGTGCTGCACGTCGTGGTCGGGAGCCGCGAGGTGGTCGTGAATTCCGATCGTTATCATGTGCTGGCCGGTCCGGCGCTGGTCTCGGAGATCGAGGAGCTGGTCGGCGGCGCCGCGACGCGACTGGAGACGGTGCGGCCGAAGGCACAGGCCAACGGGAATGGACGGGGGTACGGTGACAGAGGACGAAGAGGCTAGCGGTCGCTACATCGTGGTCAAGGCGCTGGAAGACGGGGTCGTGATCATGGGCCTGACGCGCGGCAAGGACACTCGCTCCCACCACTCCGAACGGCTGGATGCCGGCGAGGTGCTCATCGCCCAGTTCACCGGGCTCACCGCCGCGATCAAGGTGCGCGGCAAAGCCGAGATCATGACCGACGTGGGGAAGGTGGCCTCCGGGCTCTAGCCCCGCTCGACCGGGAGGCCGGCCGCCTTCCACGCTTCGAAGCCACCGATGATGTCGGTCGCGTTGACCAGTCCCAGGTCCTGGAGCGAGGCGGCGGCCAGGCTCGAGGAATAGCCCTGCGCGCAGACGACGATGACACGGACGCCGGGGCTCGTCGCCTGGGGGACGTGGTCGGGCGAGGTGGGGTCGAGGCGCCACTCCATGATGGTCCGGTCGATGGCCAGCGCCCCGGGAATCTCGCCGTCGCGCTCGCGTTGTTCCGTCGTCCGCGCGTCGACGATCAGGGCGCCGTTCGCTTGCTCCGCGGCCGCCTCCTCAGGGGTGACGCGCTTGAGTCGCCGGCGAGCTTTTTCGAGGATGCGGTCGATGGTAGCCATCAGACTGGCCAAGAATATCGAGCGGATAGAATCGACCGGAAGCCCCGCCCACGTAGCTCAGGCGGTAGAGCATCTCCTTGGTAAGGAGAAGGTCCCCGGTTCGAATCCGGGCGTGGGCTCCAATCCGAGCCAAATGAATCCGCACGTTTGGCGCCAAAACGGACCTATCGCCGTGCTGAATCCATCGACGGAGCCAGCGCGGTGCGTAGCTCGTCGCGAGTGCGGATCTCGAGCTTGTCGTAGACGTGCCGCAGGTGGTACTCGACCGTCTTCGGGCTCAAATAGAGCCGTGCAGCCGCCTCGCGCGTGGTCAATCCCTCCGCCAGCGTCATCGCCACCTGCAGCTCCTGCGGCGTGAGCTGCCGGCGGTAGCGATCATCGCGGACCCGCGCCGTCTCCCCAGTGGCTTCGAGCTCGCTCGACGCGCGGTCTGACCAGGGCGCCGCGCCGAGCTGTTCGAAGATCTTCATCGCTGCGCCCAGGTGGCGCCTGGCCTCGACCCGCCGCCGCGCTCTGCGCAGGCGCTCGCCGTAGTACAGCTCGGTGCGCGCCCGCTCGAACTGGTCCGACGTCGCCTCGTGGTGGCGCAAGGCGGCGTCGAACTCGCCCGCGAAACCGTCTTCGCCCGCAACCAGGGCGCGGGCTCGCGCGGCACGCGCCAGGCTGAACGGCTGACCCTTCGCTTCAGCGCTTCGCACGAAGCTTTCGGTCGCCGCTCGCGCCTCCGCCACCCGGCCCAGACGCACCAAGGCGTCGGCCATGTCCGGGAGCGGCGAGACGTCTGGGTCGTCGATCGCGATCTCCTCGAGAAACTCCGCGCACGACGAGAAATGCTGCAGCGCGTCCCCGGCGCGGCCCAGGCCGAGGTCGAGCAAGCCGAGGGCGATCATCGACCACGCGACAAACAGCGCCATTCCGTACCGCTCAGCCAATGCCCGCGCCTCGGCTGCGTGCGCGCGGCATTCCTCTTCACGTCCTTCGAGCGCGTCGAGCCACGCCATTCCCGCGATGGCGCCGGCGAGCCAGGTGTGCTGCGTCGTCTCTCGCGCAACGCGCGCGCACTCCTCGTACCTGGCGCGGGCGAGCTCCCATCGGTCTGTCGCCGCCGCGTCGCGACCCAGCATGAACAGCGCCGACGGGAGCGTCGCGGTAGGGGCATGTTCGCGAGCCTGGGCGAGCGTTCTGTCGAGCAGGTCTCGCCCGGAGTCCGCTTCACGCAGCCATAAACCCGCGAGACCTGCGCACGTCCAGACAAGAGGGTCCACGTTCTCCGCGGGAATCGACCGAAAGAGCTCGACACTTTCATGGAGTCGCTGCGGTCCATCCGAGCCCCGCCCGGCCATGACCGCGAGCACTCCGTACGCGACCTTGGCGAACACCGAAATCTCAGCCGGGTCTCCAGCTTTCAAGAGCGCCAGCGCCTTTGTCGCCGCGGTCAGCGTGGTCGCGGGGTGGCCGGCGCCGTATGCCGACACCGATGCATCAGCCAGCATCCGGATGGCCTTCAACCGATCTCGGGTCTCAACCCCCAGCGCCGCGGCCACCATCTGCCGGTAGCCATCCATGACGGCACCGCGCCGCATGGCGATGTGACCCTCGAGGTTGTCGATGTCCGCCATGAGCTCCGCGTCCTGAGCCAGCTTCCGCGCCTCGTGCAGCAATTCGACTGCGCGCTCGGCCTGACCCGCCAGCCACGAGTTCTCTGCAGCCCGAAAGAAGCGAAGGCTCCGGAGTTCGACGCTTTCGGTGAGCCGGGCTGCCTCGGCCAGCGCACCCGCCGCGGCCTCGTAGCCGGTGCTTTCACGTGCGCGCTGCGCGGCCTGCTCGAGGGCGGCGGCGGCCTCCGAGTCGGGACCGGTTGCGGCCGCCGCCAGGTGCCAGGCCCGACGGTCGATGTCATCTGGACCGGTCGAGGCGCCGGCCAGTGCGCGGTGTGTGGCTCGGCGCTGCGCCAAAGAAGCCGAGTGGTAGATCGCCGCGCGCGCGAGCGGATGGGTGAACGCGACCCGGTCGCCCTCGGGCTTGACCAGCGCGGAGGTGCGCGCCGCCTCATCCACGTCGGCGGCCTCGATGCCCAGCGCAGCGGCAGCGCGATTCAAGAGCGCCAGGTCCGAGCTTCCGGAAGCGGCCATCAACAGCAGCGCTTGCCGGATGCGCTCGGGTAGCGACTCGAGCCGCCGCAGGTAGGAGCGCTCGACACTGGTGGCAACCGGAAGGTCGAGTGGCTGGCTCAGCTGCAGATCCCCTCGCGCGAGCTCGAGAAGGGCGAGCGGATTGCCTCCTGTCGCACGCACGAGGCGCTCGACCTGCTCAGCGGCAATACCGGACGGGCCCGCAGCCTCGAGCAGCGTCGCTGCGGAACCGGCATCGATGCCGCCCAGGCTCAGCTCCGCGATTCCCGCCGCCAGAAACGGCGACGCCTCGCCTTCGCGAACCGCAATGACCACAGCCACGGGGTCCGCCACCAGGCGCCGGATGGCAAACGCGATCGCTTCCGCAGAAGCGCGGTCGAGCCAGTGCGCGTCATCGACCATCACGAGCAGCGGACCGTCATCCGCGTACATCGAGATGAGGCTGAGCACCGCAGCGCCGACGATCAGCCGGTCGGCCTCGATGCGAGGGCCGAGAGCCAGCGACGACCGCAGCGCGGCGGCATGCATCGCGGGCAGCCGGTCCAGCATGGCGAGGGCAGGCAGGAGGAGCTCGTGCAGTCCGGCGAACGGCACATCTGCTTCGAACTCGACTCCGCGGGCAGCCAGCACGCGCATCTCACCCGCGTGCGCGGTCGCATGCTCGAGGAGGGCAGTCTTGCCGATCCCGGGTTCTCCTCGTATCACCAGACGGGCGCTCCGGCCCAGCCTGGCCGTGGCCAGTGCCTCTTCGATCGCGCGAAGCTCGGGATCGCGGCCGACCAGCACGGCTAAAGCTTGTCAAATCCCCTGAGCGCCGAAGAACTAGGTGGGGACCCTGATGCGAGCCATCCGGGCCGGCCATAGGGTCGGGACATCTCATTCAGGAGGTGCCGTAATGGCAATCCAGGCCCCACCAG
>VBGE01000103.1 GCA_005880345.1 Chloroflexota bacterium
ACGGCAGCATAGTTGTCGAGCGCGGCACGGCGCTGGGCGGCGCTGAGCCAGAACCACGCCGTGCCGCCGGGCGTCGCGGCGGCGTCCCGGAGCCACGACGGCACCACGCGCACGATGCGCGACCCTGCGAAATAGCTAGCGGCGAGCAGGTGCGGCCGGCTTCGCGCGGGCGGCGCGGCGGTCCCGACCATCGACTCCCGCCTTATCACCCTCGATGAACTCCTCCACCAACCGCCTCGCGTCGTTGTCGCTGTACTGGACCGGCGGCGACTTCATGAAGTACGAGCTCGGGGCTTCCAGCGCTCCGCCGATGCCGCGGTCGAGCGCCAGCTTGGCGCAGCGCACGGCGTCGATGACGATGCCGGCGGAGTTGGGCGAGTCCACCACCTCGAGCTTGAGCTCGACGTTGAGCGGCACGTCGCCGAAGGAGCGGCCCTCCAGCCGGATGTACGCCCACTTGCGGTCGTTGAGCCAGGGCACGTAGTCCGAGGGACCGATGTGCACGTTATCCGCGCCGACGTCGTAGTCGAGCTGCGAGGTGACGGAGCGGGTCTTCGAGATCTTCTTCGACATCAGACGCTCGCGCTCCAGCATGTTCAGGAAGTCGGTGTTGCCACCGAAGTTGAGCTGGTAGGTCCGCTCGAGCTTCACTCCGCGGTCGCGGAACAAGCGGGTCAAAACGCGGTGGATGATCGTCGCCCCCACCTGCGACTTGATGTCGTCGCCGATGATCGGCAGGTTCTTGTCCTGAAAGCGCTTCTGCCAGTACGGCTCACGCGCGATGAAGACAGGGATGCAGTTCACGAAGCCGACGCCCGCGGTCAGCGCCTGCTCGACGTACCACTTGGTCGCCTCCTCGGAGCCGACGGGGAGGTAGCTGACCACCACGTCCGCCTGGGTCTTCTTCAAGATGCCGACGACGTCCGAGGTCTCGCCCGGCGCCTTGTGGACGACGTCGGCGAGGTATTTGCCGATGCCGTCGTGGGTCATGCCGCGCTGGACCTTGACACCCATCTTCGGCACGTCCGAGAACTTCACGGTGTTGTTGGGCTTGGCGTAGATCGCCTCCGACAGGTCGAGACCGACCTTGTTCTTGTCGATGTCGAACGCGGCCACGAACTCGATGTCCTTGATGTGGTAGCCGCCGAGCTTGACGTGCATGAGACCAGGAACCGATTCCTTCGTTGACGCGTCGCGGTAGTAGTGCACACCCTGGACCAGCGACGACGCGCAGTTGCCGACGCCGACGATGGCCACGCGAACCTTGCCGTTCGGTTTGGCCGCCCCGTTCCGATGACCGTTCCTTTGATTGGCGCTCATGCACCCACCTCCTCACGAACCTTCATTTTTGGTGTCAACCCCAGCATGTGATCGAGGCGCTCGCGCACGCGCCTGATGTTTTCGACGTCGACCGAGCAGTACACCTGACGTCCTTCGCGACGGGTCCGAATCACGCCGCCCAGCCGAAGCGTGCGCAGGTGCCACGAGATGCGCGGCTGGCTCATGTGCAGGTACAGCGCGAGGTCGTTCACGTTGACCTCGCCCATCTTGGCCAGGCGCTCGAGGATGCGCAGGCGGGTGGGGTTGGCGAAGGCCAGGAAATGGTCCGGCAGCTCGTTCCGCGGGTTCTGGAGAAACATAAAGGTTGCTTTATACGCCAGTCTAACGCATAAAGGGTGGTTTATGTATGAGGCGGCCGCGGAGGGCCTCAGTCGGGACGGTGGACCAGGTCCAGGAACTCGGCGCGAGTCCGCGGATCGCGGCGAAAAGTGCCCAGCATGCAGGAGGTGATCATTCGGCCGCCGGGGGCCTCCACGCCACGCATCTCCATGCAAAGGTGGCGAGCCTCGGCCACCACGCCGACGCCACGCGGTTCCAGCGCGGCGTTGAGCGCCTCTGCCACCTGCCGGGTCAGCTGCTCCTGGATCTGCAGGCGGCGCGAGAAGATCTCGACCAGGCGCGGGATCTTGCTCAGGCCCACGACCTTCCCTTTGGGCAGGTAGCCCACGTGGATCTGGCCGAAGAAGGGCAGCATGTGGTGCTCACACAGGCTGTAGAAGTTGATGTCTTTGACCACCACCATCTCGTCGTAGTCCTGGTCGAACACCGCATCGGCGATCACGTCCTCGGGCTTGACGCCATACCCGTCGGTCAGCTCGCGCAGCGCGCGGGAGACACGGTCGGGCGTGGTTTTGAGCCCCGGCCGGTCGGGGTCCTCACCGAGCTCGCCCAGGAGCGACTCGACAAGGTCGGCGATCGGGTCACCAGGCTTCGGTTTGGGCGCTGCCACGTTTGCCTAGACAATTTACGTGGTGGATGCCATGGCCGCCGCGGAAGCGCTCTCGGAAATCGGCTATCTCCTGCGACAGGACGAGAAGGAGAGGTTTCGGGCCAAGGCGTTTTCGGCGGCCGGGTGGTCGATCGCCCTACAAAAGCCGGACCTCGAGGCGCTGCATAAAGCAGGCCGCCTGACCTCGATCGAAGGCGTTGGCGAGGGCATCGCGCGTGTCCTGGCGGGGCTCATCGAGACCGGCGAGAGCCGGTATCTGAACCGGCTCCGCGAGCAGATGAAACAGCCGGCGCGGGACGACGAGTCGGAGCTCGACTTCGCCGACTATCGCGGCGACATTCACTCGCACAGCAGGTGGAGCGACGGCCGGGCCACGATGCTCGAGATGGCCGAGGGCGCACAGGCGATCGGCTACGAATACCTGGGCATCACCGACCATTCGCCGCGCATCACCGTCGTGCATGGCCTCGACGCCGAGCGCCTGGTCGCGCAGTCGCGCGAGATGGCCGAGGTCCAGAAAGCCGTTGACGTCAAGCTGCTGCAGGGGATCGAGGTCGACATCCTGGAGGACGGCTCGCTCGACCTGCCCGACGCGGTGCTCGAAATCCTGGACATCGTGATTGCATCGCCGCACGTCAAGCTGCGCCAGGATCCGGCGGCGATGACCGAGCGCATGCTGCGCGCTGTCTCGCACCCGCACGTCGACGTCATCGGCCACCCGACCGGCCGCCGGCCAGGCTCCCGCGAAGGCGCAACCTACGACTTCGAGGCGGTGTTCAAGGAGGCGGCCAGGCACAGCGTCGCGCTCGAGATTGATTGCGACCCGGCTCGCATGGACCTCTCCCCCGAGATGGCCCGCCTGGCCTATGAATACGGCTGCACTTTTGCGATCGACGCCGACGCCCACGCCCCTGCCGAGTTCGCTTACGTGCCGATGGGTCTGTGGATGGCCCGTCGCGCCGGCATCCCGCGCGAGCGAATCCTCAACTTCAGGGCGCTCGATGAACTTACGATGGCGCTCGAAAAGTGACGCAGGTCGGCATCATGATCGAGGGCCAGGAAGGCCTCAGCTGGGATCGCTGGCGGCGCATCTGCACCGACGCAGACTCCCTGGGCTTTGCATCGCTGCGTCGGAGCGATCACCTCATCTCGCTCATGGGCGACCCCACGCGCGATTGCGTCGAGTGCTGGACGTCGCTGGCCCTGGCCGCTGAATGGACGAAGCGAATCGAGTTCGGTCCGATGGTGAGCCCGATGACGTTTCGATTTCCGTCGGTCCTGGCCAAGCAGGCGGCGGCGGTCGACGCTCTCTCGGGCGGGCGGCTGATCCTCGGTGTCGGCGCCGGCTGGAACGAAAACGAGCACACGATCTTCCAGATCCCCTTTCTCACCGAGAAAGAGCGCTTCGACCGGCTGGAGTCGGGCATCAGGGTCATGCGCGAGATCTGGGACAGCACGAGTCCGAAGCCGTCGCGCAACCCGATCCCGCTGCTCATCGGCGGCAAGGGCGTCAAACGCACCATGCCGCTCGCGGCACGCGAGGCGGCGGAGTGGAACCTCGGGCGATTCGACACCGACATGTTCCGGGAGCTCAACGGCACACTCGACCGGCTGTGCGGGGAGATCGGCCGTGATCCGTCCCAGATCAAGCGCTCGATCATGACCACCTATCTGATCGGACGCGATCACGACGAGCTGCGACAACGAGCCTTGCAGCTGCGCGACGTGGTGACGAGCCTGCATGGCCAGGACGCCGACCAGGTCTTGCATACGATGCGCTCACGGGCATTCGTGGGCACGCCTGAAGAGATTGCCGAGCAGATGCGGGAGCACGCCAGGGCCGGCGTCGAGCTGATCATGCTGCAGCACTTCCTGCTCGATGATTCCGACGCCCTGCAGCTGTTGGCCGGCGAAGTTCTTCCTGCGGTGGCATAACCTAAGCGCGATGGACTTCGAGCTGAGCCCGACGGAGAAGGCGTTTCGCGACGAGGTGAGGGCCTGGCTGAAGGCCAACGCACCTCGCGACGGCAACGGTGAGGGCGACGGCGACATGAAGTCGTTCATCGAGAGCCGGCGCAAGTGGCAGAAGAAGCTCTACGAGGCGGGTTACGTCGGCATGACCTGGCCGGCCGAATATGGCGGCCGCGGCCGAACCTTCATGGACCAGCTCATCTTCAACGACGAGATGATCCTGGCCCACGCCCCCGAGCCGATCAACGTCATCGGGCTCGGCATGGGCGGCCCCGTCGTGATCGCGCACGGCAGCGAGGAGCAGAAGAAGCAATACCTGGCCCCGCTTCTGTCCGGCGAGGAGATCTGGTGCCAGGGCTTCAGCGAACCGAACGCCGGCAGCGACCTGTCTGGCCTGCAGACTCGCGCCGAGGACAAGGGCGACCACTACCTGGTCAATGGACAGAAGGTCTGGACGACGCTGGCCCACGTCGCCAAGTGGTGCATGCTGCTCGCCCGCGAGCGCAAGGAAGCCAACCCGCGCGAAGGGCTGACCTACCTGCTCGTCGACATGGAGAGCCCGGGCATCGAGGTGCGCCCGCTGGTCCAGATCACCGGCGATGCCGAGTTCAACGAGATCTTCTTCAAGGACGTGAAGGTCCCGAAATCGCAGGTCCTCGGTGAGGCCGGCCAGGGGTGGGCCGTCGCGATGACGACGCTCCTGCACGAGCGTGGCACCCTGGGCTTGGCCTTGGCCACCCGCGCGCAGATCACGGCGTCGGAGCTGGCCGAGCACGCGCGCAAATTGGGCCGGGGCTCCGATCCTCTCGTCCGCCAGAAGATCGCGCAGCACACCATCGAAGCCAGGGCCCTGCAGCTGAACGGCTACCGCGCGGTGACCGCGGTCAAGCGCAATGGCATCCCGGGCCCGGAAGGCTCGATCCTCAAGCTGATGTGGTCGGAGCTGAACCAGCGGATGACCGAGACCGCGGTCGATGTCGCGGGACCCGCGGCGCAGGTCGGCGACGGCGACGGCTGGAAGTATCAGTTCCTCCGTTCGCGGGCGAACACCATCGAGGCCGGCACCTCAGAGGTTCTTCGCAACATCCTCGCCGAACGAGTGCTTGGCCTGCCGAGGAGCCGGTAGGCTCTTAGACAGATGACCGCTGTCGCCACGAAGGCGGCCAGCGCACCCGTGAAAGCAGGCGTCGACCGAGGGGTCATGGCCGTTTTCGCGGGACTGATGCTGGGCTCGCTGATCGCCTCCCTCAACATGACGCTGGTCGCGCCCGCGCTGCCGACCATCGTGGCCGAGCTCGGCGGCCTCGCCGACTACAGCTGGATCCCGATCTCAGCGATGCTCGCGTCGACCATCGTCACCCCGATCGCCGGCAAGCTTTCCGACATCTACGGGCGCAAGCCGCTGTACATGGCGGGGATCGTGGTCTTCGCGCTCGGATCGGCGCTGTCGGGGATCGCGCCAGGCTTCTGGTTCCTGGTTTTCGCGCGCTTCGTGCAGGGCGCCGGGATGGGCTTCATCATGCCGCTTTCGCAGGCGATCATCGGCGACATCATCTCGCCGCGCGAGCGCGGCAAGTACCAGGGCGTGATGGGCGCGTCGTTCGGGCTGGCGTCGATCATCGGCCCCGCGGCGGGTGGATTCATCACCGACCACTTCACCTGGCGATGGCTCTTTTTCGTCAACCTGCCCATCGCGGTCGTGACGTTGATCGTGATCTGGTTTTTCATGCATGTGCCCAACGAGCGCCGCCAGCATTCGATCGACGTGTGGGGCAGCGTGACCCTTTCGCTCGGCATCGCTCTCGCCCTGCTGGCCACGGTCTGGGGCGGCGTGCAGTTCCCGTGGAACTCCTGGCAGATCATCGGCCTGTACGGAGCCGCGGCTGCACTGTTGGCCGCGTTCGTTTGGGTCGAGATGCACACGCCTGAGCCGGTGCTTCCGCTGCACCTGTTCAAGAGCAGGCTCTTCACGTTCTCCAACGTTGCGAGCATCGGCGTCGCGATGTCGATGTTCGGGGCCATCTTCTTCCTGCCCGTATTCGTCCAGGGAGTCATCGGCAACAGCGTCACCAACTCGGGCGCGATCCTCGTGCCGATGCTGCTCGCGATGATCGTCAGCAGCGTCGTCGGCGGGCAGCTCATCTCGCGCACGGGCCGCTACAAGGCCCAGCTCTTGCTGGGCCTCGCGCTGATGGGTGCTGGCTTT
>VBGE01000104.1 GCA_005880345.1 Chloroflexota bacterium
CACGCGCCGCAGGTCGCGTGCGTCGAATCGCCCCGCCACCGCGCGGCTGCCCAGGTACGTCGAGCCGTAGCGCAGTCCCTCCTCGTCGGCGAACGCGATGACCTCGATGGCGAAGGGCAGCCGGCGGCCTTCATCGTGCAGCCGCTGCACCACCGCGATGGCGGTGATCACACCGAGCGGGCCGTCGTACTTGCCGGCGTCGCGCACGGAGTCGAGGTGCGAGCCGAGCAGCAACGTGCGTTCGCCCAGACCTTGGTAGCGCCCGCGCAGGTTGCCGACGTTGTCACGGGCGACCGTCATGCCGGCCTCGCCCATCCAGTCCTTCACCAGCTCGTGCGCTCGACGCATCGCATCGGAGGCGAACGGCCGGGTGATGACGCCAGGCTCGTCCGTGCATTCGGCCAGGTAATGGCAGCGCTCGATGACGATCCGCGACAGCGTGGTCACGCGATCTCGGTGAAGGTGATCTCCTGCGCGCCTTTCCACAGCACGAGGTCGCCGAGCTCCTTCAAACGCTCGGTGCCCTCATAGATGGTCGCGAAGTGGTTGCCCGCCAGCTGGCCCATCCTGCTGGCGAACAGCGTGGCGCCATAGGGAAACAGGATCTCCGTCTCAGAGATGCCGCCCGGGTACAGGAGGAGGTGACCCGGTGCGGGGTGGCTCGTGTGGTTCTCATAGCCCACGTCGAGCTGCATGTCACCGAAGGGGATCCACGCCGCCTCTCCGCTCCACCGCGCCTGGATGAGGTTGGTCTTCAAGGGCAGCAGTGACCTGAACTTCTCGCATGATCTCGGCGCGAGATGGGTCTCGAGGCGCGCCGTGAACCGCAAC
>VBGE01000105.1 GCA_005880345.1 Chloroflexota bacterium
CGACAGTGCCGACTGCCATCGCCACGACCCCTTGCCACGGGTTGTACTTCGTGTTGTAGAAGATGCTCTCGTCGCCGTAGTCGCCGCCGCGCAGCCAGTAGTCGACGAACACGACCGCCAGCCACGGAGCGATCCAGTAGCTGATCAAGAGCAGGAACAGCTCGTACTTGCTGCCCGGTGCCACGTTGGCCTGGAAGATCACGCCGAGCGCGTAGCCGATGATGCCGATCAGGACCCCGATGATCGCGCGGCGCTGGCGCAGGGTGAGGCCCAGCTCGCGGATGCCCAGGGACACGAACGACATCGTGCCGCTGTAGATGTTGATCGCGTTCGCCGCGATGGCGCCGATCGCGATGCACAACAGCGACGCGTAGTAGACGACATCCGGCATGGCGTGCTGCAGTTGCGCGGTCGGGATGCCGTTGCCGTCATAGCCCGGAACCGTCACCAGCACCGCGCCCGCCATCTCCAGCACGACACAGGACAGGAACACACCGAAGCCGGCCCAGAAGCCGACCATCTTCCGATCCGTCGTCGGCGGCAGGTAGCGGGTGTAGTCCGCCGCAAAGGGGTTCCAGCCAACCGCGTAGCCGAAGGCGGCGGTGAAGGCGAGGAAGAAACCGCCCGAGAAGGGCTTGGGCGAGTACCCCCAGTGGCCGTTGGCGAAGATGAAAACGGTGGCGACGGCGAAAACAATGCCAAGAACGGGGAGAGCCCAACGCTCGAACATGTGGATCAGGTTGTAGCCGAGGGTCGCCACCAGGACCTGAACCACCACGATGACCAGGAACGCCAGCGGGAACGGGATGTTGAGCGACGGGAGCAGCGCCTGCAGCGCGAACGCTCCGCTGACGCTGTTGACGATGAACCAGCCGAACGAGGCGACCAGGGCGTTGAGGCCCGCGGGAAGTATGTTGCCGAGGAATCCGAATGCGCCGCGGCTGATCACCATCATCGGCGTGCCGAACTTGGGCCCCCACGAGGAGAGGACGGCGTGTGTGATCGAGCCGAGAGCGGTGCCGAGGATGATGGCGAGCGCCGCCTGCCAGAGATTGAGGCCGAAGATGCCGACGGCAAGGACGCCGATGAAGATGGTGGCGAACTCGAGGTTGGGGGAAAGCCACGTGTAGAACAGCTGGATCGGCTTGCCGTGCCGCTCCTTGAGCGCGATGTATTCAACCCCGCCCGGCTCTACGGTGGCGACCCTCTCCCCGTAGTCGCCTTCCCGGACGGGTACGTGTTTCTCTACTTCCTGCACTGGCTGCATCGGTGCCTCCCCCAAATCAAAACAGGCGAACCAGAGGTACGCCGCGAAGTCTAAGGGGTGATAGGTTTCCCGAAATGCTGGACTTGCTCCTGAAGGGCGCCCGGCTCCCCGGCGAGCTGGAAACCAGGGACATCGGGATCAAGGACGGCATGATCAGCGAGCCCGAGCCGGAGGCCCGGCACGCCATCGACCTGGCCGGCGCGCTTGTCACCCCCGCCCTCGTCGAGCCCCATATCCACCTCGACGCGGTGCTCACAGAGGGCGAGCCGCGGCACAACGACACCGGCTCGCTGTTCGAAGGCATCGCGATCTGGGCCGAGCGAGTGAAGACGCTCACCGTGGAGGATGTCAAGCAGCGCGTCCGTACCGTGCTCCGCTGGCAGCTGGCCAACGGCGTCCAGTTCGTGCGCAGCCACGTCGACGTCTGTGACCCGGAGCTGAAAGCCGTGCGCGCCCTCGTCGAGCTGCGCCAGGAGATCGGCGACCAGATGACGCTGCAGCTGGTGGCGTTTCCCCAGCAGGGGATCATGTCCTTCGACGGCGGGCAGGACCTGATGCGCCGGGCGATCGACCTGGGGGTGGACGTGGTCGGCGCCATCCCGCATTACGAGCTGACGCGCGAGTATGGCGAGCTTTCGATCAAGTTCGCCTTCGACCTCGCGGCCAACAAGGGGCTGCGGGTCGACATCCACTGCGACGAGACCGACGACGACCAGTCGCGCTTCGTCGAGGTGATGGCCGCGGAGACCATCCGGCTCGGGATGGGCGGGCGCGTCACGGCCAGCCACACCACCGCCATGCATTCGTACAACAACGCCTACGCCTACCGGCTCATCAACAACCTCAAGCGCGCGCAGATGCACATGGTCACCAACCCGCTCGACAACTCGACGCTGCAGGGCCGCTTCGACAGCTATCCCATCCGTCGCGGCCATACGCGCGTGAAGGAGCTGCTCGCGGCCGGAATCAACGTCTGCATCGGCCACGACTCGGTGATGGACCCCTGGTACCCGCTGGGTGTGGCCGACCCGCTGCAGGCGGCGTTCGTGCTCGCGCATTACGGGCAGATGTCGGGCCACGGCGAGCTGCGGACGCTCATGGACATGATCACGTGGAATCCAGCGAGCGCTCTTGGACTCGAGAAGTACGGGCTGCTGCCCGGATGTCGCGCCGACCTGTGCGCGTTCGCCGCGCCGAGCGAGATGGACGCGATCCGCCTCATCGCCCCGCGCAAGCTGGTGATGCGCGGAGGCAAGATCGTGGCGCGCACCGAGCCGGAGCACACGACGGTCACATGGGACGACAAAGAGGAGCTCGTCGACTTCTTGAAACCGGCGCCAAAGCCGGCGGTCCCGGCCCTCTAGCTCAGCGAGTAGATCCCGGGCAGCTCACGGTAGAGGCCCGCGTAGTCGAGCCCGTAGCCGATCACGAAACGGTCGGGGATGACAAAGCCCGTGAAATCGATCTGGACCGCGATCTCGCGGCGTGCGGGACGGTCGAGCAGCGCTGCGACGCGCAAGGATGCCGGCTTCATCCGCCGGAACCGCTTGAGGATCGTGTCGATGGTGCGGCCGGAGTCGACGATGTCCTCGACCAGCAGGGCGTGGCGACCCTCCAGCGATCCCTCCACCATGTGGGCGATCTTCACGCGTCCGCTGGTCTTGGTCCCCGCGCCGTAGCTCGCCGCGCGGACGAACTCGAGCTCCGCGGGTATGGAAAGGCTGCGCAGGAGGTCGGCCGCGAAGACGGTGGCGCCTTTGAGGATGGCCACGAGGACCAGCGGCGTTTCGATGTCGGCGTAGACCTCGGAGATCTCGCGGCCGAGCTGGCTGACGCGTTTGGAGATGCGGCCGGACGAGATCATGGCCTTGCCCGGCGCGCGCCTCGAACGTCGAGCCCGCGGGTTCCGTGCCGCAACCTCAGCCATACAGGTCAGAGTCTATGTTGGGAGCTATGCGCAAGGTCTACCGCGGCCGCGACATCGAGGTGAGCTTCGACCTCGACATCTGCATCCACGTCGGCGAGTGCCTGCGCGGCGAGCCCCGCGTGTTCAAGCTCGACCGCCGTCCGTGGGCGCTGCCCGACGCGGGCGAAGCCGATGCAGTGGCGCAGGTCATCGAGCTGTGCCCCAGCGGTGCGCTGCAGTACCGGCGCCTCGATGGCAAGCCGCAGGAGCAACACTCCGGAATGGCCAAGGTCACACCCATCCGCGACGGACCCCTGATGGTGGTGGGGGAGATTGAGGTCAAGCGCGAGGATGGCACGGTCGAGGTCTTGCCACGAGCGACGTTATGCCGCTGCGGCGAGTCTGAGCACAAGCCGTTCTGCGACAACCAGCACCTGCACAACGGCTTCCGTGCTCCCGGCGTGAAGCTCAAGATCCATCTCAGCCCGGTGCGCGCACAGCTCGACCGGCCGATCACCAAGCTCGCCGACCCACGCAGGTTGGATTGAGCCGCTCACGGCGGGCGGCGCGATTGTGAAGTTCGGCGACACGGAAACCGAGACTTCGGAGGTCCTTTCCCCCTAGGTCCGCCGCCGCGGTCTATGGCATTGTTGGCCCGTGACGGAGGACATCGGCGCGCTTCGTCGCCGCCTGCGCGCAGGCACGCTGCCCGACGCTCTCCTGCCGCCCGGCCGCGACGTGGTGCTGCGATTGGGCGGCCGCAACGTAACTCGGGATGAGCTGAGGACCGAGGCTGAGCAGGTCGCCGGCGGGTTGCGCGGACTCGGGATCGCAACCGGCGACCGCGTGGCGCTGTACGCGGCGAACTCGCTCGAGTGGATCGCAGCCTACCTCGGCGTGCAGCGCGCGGGCGGCTGCGTCGTGCTCATGAACCCCGACTACCACTCGGCGGAGGCGCAGCACATCCTGGGCGACTCCGAGCCAGCGCTGGTGATCGCGGACCAGCAGCGCGCCCAGATCGTGACCAATCTCGGCCTGCGCACCGTCCCGGTAGAAGACCTGCCGCGTGGGCCCGTACCGCCGATGCCGCCGATCGACTCGCAGAGCCCCGCGGCCATCCTCTATACGTCGGGCACGACCGGGAGGCCGAAGGGCGCGGTGATCGACCACGGGAACTTCCTGGCCCAGGGACGTGGCGCCCTCGAGGTATGGCGGTGGACCTCGCGCGACGTCCTCGTCCACGCGCTGCCGCTGTTCCACCTGCACGGCCTGGGCATGGGGCTGCACGGGACGCTGCTGAGCGGCGGGAGCGCGGTGCTCGTGCCGTTCACGCCGGAGAAGGTGATGCACGAGCTCACGCACGGCGGGACGATGTTCTTCGGCGTGCCGTCGATGTATCAGCGCCTGTGCGACTGGCTCGAGCAGCATCCGACTGACCTCTCCCACGTGCGCGTCTTCGTCTGCGGCTCGGCGCCGCTGCCGCCGGCGCTCTTCGAGCGGTGCACGCGGCTGCTGGGTCAGGCGCCGGTGGAGCGTTACGGCATCACCGAGGGCGGCATCGTGGTCACGAATCCGTACGACGGACCGCGACAGCCTGGGCGCGTGGGCCATCCCTTTCCGGGAGTCGAGGTGAGGCTGGGCGAGCTCGACGAGGTGCTGATCAAAGGTGGCCAGGTCTTCACCGGTTACTGGCGCAACCCGCAAGCGACGGCCGAGGCGTTCACAGCGGACGGCTTTTTTCGCACGGGCGACGTCGGTGAGATCGGCGACGACGGCACCCTGGCCATTCGCGGCCGGATCAAGGAGCTGATCATCACGGGCGGCTTCAACGTCTATCCCCGCGAGGTGGAGCTCGTGCTGGAGACGCATCCTGCTGTGCAGGAGGTCGCCGTTGCGGGAGTGCCGAGCGACCGTTGGGGCGAAGAGGTGACGGCGTTCGTGGTGCCCTCCGGGCAGGGCGACCTGGTCGAAAGCGAGATCATCGCCTTCGCCAATGAGCGCCTCGCGTCCTACAAGTGTCCGAAGCGCGTGGTCGCGGTGGACAAGCTGCC
>VBGE01000106.1 GCA_005880345.1 Chloroflexota bacterium
CGCTTGAACAGCTGTCCGTCGACGCCAGTTGCCTTGGCCAGGGCCACGATCTAGCGGGGCTCTTCGCGAACGCCCTGCACGTTCACGTTCACCTTGTGCACGGGGACATTGACGGAGCGCTCGACCTCGAATTTCACGGTCTCCTGGAGGTTGTGGGCAACCTCGGAGATGCGGATGCCGTACTGGACGATGACGTAGACGTCGATGTCGAGCGCGTCGTCGAGCTGGACGACGTCGACGCCCTTGTCCACGTTCTCGCGGCGCAGGAGCTCGGCGAAGCCGTCGCGCAGGCCGCGCCCGGCCATGCCGCTGATGCCGTAGCAGCGCATCGCCGCGTGGCCGGCGATCGCGGCGACCGCGGACGGAAACACCTCGATGCGGCCCCACTGGCGGGCCTGGATGAGAGCGGGTGTGGTTCGGGAGGCCATTCGAAGGCTCATGGTACAATTCACGTCCGCACGCAAGCATCCGTTCGGTGCTGCGCGCTCATCTCCAGCCGGAAGGTGCCCTAATGGCCAAGCAGTGCGCAATCTGCGGCAAGACGCCGCAGTTCGGACATCACGTGAGTCACGCCAAGAACCGGGTCAACCGGAGGTTT
The DNA here is from genome assembly GCA_005880345.1 of Chloroflexota bacterium. Taxonomy (GTDB): domain Bacteria; phylum Chloroflexota; class Dormibacteria; order Dormibacterales; family Dormibacteraceae; genus 40CM-4-65-16. The sequence goes on from VBGE01000106.1 coordinate 599, forward strand.
CTGCCTAACCTGCAGATGGGGCGCGTGACGGTGGAGGGGCGCACGTTTCGAGCCAAGGTGTGCACTCGCTGCCTGAGGACGTACTCCGTCTAAGGTTCTTTGCTCGCCCCCTCACCCTGACCCTCTCCCCGGAGGGGAGAGGGGAAGTTGGAGGACGTACTCGGTCTAACTCAACCCCAGGCCGTGGACGGCGCTCAGCTGGTCGAGGTCTTTGCGTAGGGCGGTCCAGACTCGCTCTTGCGCTTCCGGGCCGGGCTCCACGGTCTTCGGGTCGTTGATTTCCTCCGCCAGGTCCGGCCGTTCCACCATCTCGGCGAACAACAGCGTCCAGGCTCGCGGCACTACCTCGCGGATGGCATAGCCGCCTCCACCGAGCGCGAGCCAGCGCCCCTCGCACAGCTCGTGCGCGAGCTCATGAAAGGCGCTGCCGATGCGCGGCCAGATGCGCGTCGTCGCGGCGAGATGCGCGAGCGGGTCGAGGTGGTGGGTGTCGCAGCCGTCCTGCGTCACGAGCACGGTGGGCTGGAAGCGGCGGAGCAGCGGCGGCACCACTGCCTCGAAGGCCGTGAGCCAGGGCTCATCCCACGTGTAGGGCATGAACGGCAGGTTGGCGGCGCAACCGCGTCCCGGGCCAACGCCGGCATCCTGCGGAAAGCCGGTGCCCGGAAACAGCCAGTGCCCGCTCTCGTGGAGGCTGATGGTCAGCACCTCCGGGTCGGACTCGAAGATGCCCTCCACCCCATCCCCGTGGTGCACGTCCACGTCGACATACGCGACGCGGTGGCCGCGGCGCTTCAGCCATTCGCATGCGATGGCGGCGTCGTTGTAGGTGCAGAAACCCGACGCACGCGAGCGATGCGCGTGGTGGAGCCCGCCCGACGGGCTGAAGACGTGAAGGGCGGCGCCACTTTCGATCGCCTCCGCCGCGACGAGGCTCGCGCCGGCGACCAGGCTCGTTCCTGCATGGAGCTCATCGGAGATGGGGTTGTCGGCGGACGCAAACCCGGCCTCGTCGATCGCGTTCTGCGACACGAGCCCGCGCTGCGCAGGATCGCTCAGCTTGCGCACCAGGTCGACGTACTCCGGCGAGTGGACCAGCTGCAGCTCATCTATGGTCGCGGCGCGCGGAGGCAGCAGGTGCGCGTGCTCGATGAGACCGGTGGACTTGATGAGGTCGACCGCGAGCTTGACGCGGATGGGCTGCAGCGGATGCTCATCGGACAGGTGGTGCTTCATCAGCGCGTCGCCGTAGACGAGCGAAACCGGTCCGGGCACGGCCACTTACGCTAGCGGTTGTCGTGGCGCGGGAGAGTCTGTTCGAGTCGGTACCGAATTTCTCCGAAGGCTCGCGCGCCGATGTGATCGCTGCGATCGCGTCGGCGGCGTCGAAGGCGTTCGTGCTCGACGTCGACGCCGACGCGGACCACAACCGCGTCGTGATGTCGCTGGCCGGCGTGAGGCAGCGTCTCATCGATGGCCTGCTGCCGGCGATCGCCGAGGCCGCGGGGCGGATCGACCTGCGCGAGCACCGCGGCGTGCATCCGAGGGTCGGCGCGGCGGACGTGGTGCCGATCGTGCCTCTCGGCGAGACCCCGATCGATGCGTGCCGTGAGGTGGCACACGAGGTGGGCGAGCGGGTGTGGGAGGAGCTGAGGCTGCCGGTGTTCTTCTATGGACACGGCGAGGCGCACACGCTCGCCGACATCCGGGCGGGGCGCGTTCAGCCCGCCCTGGGCGGCCCGGACCCCCACCCCACCGCGGGCGCGGTTTGCGTGGGGGCGCGGCGCGCCCTCGTGGCCTTCAACGTGATGCTGTACGAGACGGACATCATTGCCGCGCGCGCGCTGGCGCGTTCGCTGCGCGAGTCGACGGACGGCCTACGTGGTGTGCAGGCGCTGGCATTCGAGCTGCCGGGACGGCGCGTGCAGCTGTCCATGAACCTGTTTCGGATCGATGAGACCACGCCGGCCGACGTCCTGGCCCAGCTCGCGCGGCGCGGTGTGCCGTTAGGGCCCGAGCAGGTGGTCGGCCTGTGTCCCGCGGTGGCCGCATCCGGGGCCGCCGATGGGCGACTGCTCGAGGGTCGCCTGGCCCGCGCCGCAGCGGCCGACGGCGCTGCGCGCTGCGAGCAGGTCGGCGGTGAGGAGCACATCGCTCTCTCGGCCCGGTTGCGGGCTGAAGCAGACGAGCTGGGCCGCCTGCCCGCGGACGAGGATGCGATCCTGGCCGGCGCGGAAAGGGCGGCGGCGCTGATCCGGGTGCTGGATGCCGCCGGCGTCGTGGACACGGAGGTGGACGCGATGCTCGCTGCGGCCGCGCTGGGTCTTCGCGCGGCGATTTCGCCGGCGACCGAGTCGATCTACCGCGCGCGCGTCGATGCGCTGGACGCTCGCCTAGCCTGAGGGCGTCGACTGGTCGACGGTAACGTTGCACGCACCGCCGTTGACCTCGACGCGGTAGCCGTCCTGGGACGCATCGAAGCTCGACGAGCTGAAATGCAAGGTGCCGAAGCCGTGGTAGTCGTGGCCGTCCGCCGCGAGCGAGATCGCGCCGCCGGAGACAGAGACGGAGACCTGGGCGCCAGAGGGGCGATGCACGCGCACCGTCAGCGATCCGCCGTTGATCTGCACCGGCACCTTGCCCGACGGCGGACCGAGCGTGATGTCGTTGCGGCTCGCCCCTGTGTTGACCGAGAGGCTGCTGACATGGACGTTGGCCAGGTTGAAGGTCGAGGTGGCTGCTCCCGTGCTCTGGCTGATGGTCCACGGCACGGCAGGGTTCAGCTGGACGTTGAGCGCGAACCGCTGCTGCCCGAAGGCGAAGAAGTCGTTGCCGCGCTGGGTGATCACCAGCGCACCGGTCGAGCGGTCCAGGGTCACGTCGGGCTTTGGCCCGGAGTAGTCGATATGAGCGTGGTAAAGATTCGTCCCCAGGTCGCTGCTGCCCACCACAGTGATCTGCGCCGCGCCGGCGTCGATCTCCAGGGAAGCGGCCGAGATGCTGCCGAGCTCCGCGGCCGAGTCAAGCGTCTGGCTGAAGTGCGTGGTCGGCGACGCGGCGACATACGCGGTGGCGCCCGCGACGGCGAGCAGGATGATGAGAGCGGCGGCGACGTCGCCCGCAACGCCGTGCAGCGAGCGGCGCACGATGAGCTCGAGGCCGATCACGACCAGGATGAGCGGCCACAGGATGACCAGGTTGTAGAGGCGCTCGGCCGGGATCTGGCCGGTGTTGGCCAGCAGCGCGATGACCCCGATGAGGATCAGCAGAGCCGGCCAGAGAAAGCTGCGGTAGTGATAGGTGGGACGCATACCTTCCTTTTCTTATCTCTGTGTGATGTGCACGTTGAGCGCGCCGCCGGAGACCGTGACCTCATAGCGGTCCGTTGCGCCCTCAAAGCCGGCAGAGCGCCACTCGCGGCTGCCGAAGCCGTCCTGGTGGCTGCCATCGGCGCGGAGCTGGAGCGCGGCGCCGGACGATGCGACCTTGATGGCGGCGCCGGCGGGTCTGATGAGGTTCACGGTGAGCGCGCCTCCGTCGACGTTGATCGGGACGACGCCTTTCGGCTGTGGCAGGTTGACGGTGATGCGACTGGCGCCCGTCCTGCATTCGAAGCTCGCGAGCTGCGCGGTCGAGAGGTCGAACTCCCCGCGGATGGCGCCGGTGCTGCATCTGACTGCCCACGGGATGTTCTCGGCGATCTGGGCGTCGAGGCGCTGGCGGCGCGCGCCCATGAACCAGTCGAACCTGGCGTTGACCTTGAGCGTGCCGGTGGCGCGGTCGAGCTTGACCTCGGGCGTCGTGCCGGAGTGCTCGACGTGAAGGCGGTAGAGCTGGTCGCCCAGTGGGGCGGACCTGACGTCCACCCTGCCGCCGCCGATGGCGAGGTCGAGCGTGGCCCCGGTGAGTCCGTCGAGCGGCTCCGCGGTGTCGGTGGCGCCTGGTGACGTGCTGCTGGAGCCAACGCGCGCGGCGATGAGCCACAGCCCGACCGCGATCAGAAAGACGGGCCAGATGACATTCCAGTTGAGGTTGATGTTGAGGTTGCTGAGGAGGAAGAGGACGCCGAGGATGACGAGGATGCCGCCCCAGACGACGCTAGGGTTGCGGCTCCAGGGGGACATTTGCTGTCCTTACGTCCTCGCGCGGCGGACGATGAGGTAGACGCCGAGAACGATGAGCACGACCGGCCAGAAGATGTCGTCGCGGATGTAGCCGAGGTTGTGCACCAACAGGTACATGCCGAGCACCACCAGGACGACCGGCCAGAAGAGCTGATGGCGCCACCAGGGGGTCACTGTGGTCGCCAGTCTAGAGCGGGTCGCTTAAATGGGCGAGACGAGCTGGAAGAGCCCCGGCCGCTCCTTGCGTGCCTGCTCGATGAGGTCCGGACCGGCCACCGTGGTCTGGACGGCGGGGCCGTCCTGCAGGTATTTCTTGGTGACTCGCCGCAGGTCCTCTTTGGTGACCTGGAGAAGACGCTGCTTGAAGCTTTCGCGCGCTTGCTTCGTGAAGCCGGTGGCCCGGTTGGTCGCCTCTCTGCGTCCCTTGATGTCGGGTGACTCGAGCGGATCGACGTCGCCGCACGCGCCAAGGATCGCCTCTTTGAGGTGCTCGTCCTCGATCGGTTGCTCCGTGACCCAGCGCATCGCCTGGTCGAAGACGTCATACGTGCGGACGATGTTGGGGTCCCGGTAGGAGCCGAAGTAGAAGGTGGCGCTGGCCACGCCGGCCTGCGCGTAGCCGCCGTAGGCGCCGCCCTTTTCCCGGAGCTCGCGGTGCAGGAACGTGTCTCGCAGGTAGTTGGACAGGACGAGCAGGGCGGGCGAGTCGGGGTGGGTGAATCTGACGGTCTTGAAGAAGCGGACGTTGAAGGCGACCGGCACGGGGACGATGCGGGCTTCGGGCGCCGTCTCGGTTGGCGAGGGCCTGGTGGCGTTGCCTTGTTCTTCTCCTGGTGCGTCGGCCGGCATCGCCTCGATGAGCTTCGACAGCAGCCTTTCGAGGGGCTCGACCATCGCGTCTTCGCACGTGACGATGATGCGCAGCGATGAGCTTCGAAAGAGCTGCGTGCGGATCTCGTCGAGATTCGCGATCGTGGCTTTGAGGTCCTGCTGCTTGGCGAGGCGGCGCATCGTGTGGAGCATCTCGACACCCTGGAGGCGGTCGTTGAGCGCGCCTTCGCTGCTGAGCTTGGATTGGGCGCGAAGCAGGGCGAAGTTGAAGCCCAGGCCGGCGAGCGACGTCTCGAGCCTCGTGCTGATCTCGGCGATGATCTCCTTGAGCCTTCTCGGTTCGATCTCGAGCTTCGCGACCAGGTCGGTGAGGAGCTCGATGAAGGGCTGCGCGTTGCGGTCGAGGGCGCGGCCGGAGAGGACGAAGGACTGCAGGTAGTCCTCGCTGGCCGCGAGCGACTGGACCTGCGGCGCCGCGCCGAGCCCTCCGGTGACGGCGGCGATCCTGGCGGCGATTTGCGCGTAGTCCTGGCCGGCGGCGCCGCTCTGGGTGAGGGCTCTCGCGAACAGGGGAAGCAGGTCCTTCTGCTCGATTGACAGCGCCGAGAAGTCGGTGCGGATGTCGAGGTAGGTGATGCCGTTGGTCGGCTGGGGGTAGAACTCGACTTTCGCCCTTTTCAGTTGTTCGTCTCGGCTCGGGACATTCTCGAACTTCATCGGGATGTCGCTGAGCTCCAGTGTGGGGAGGGTTTTGAGGTCCTGCTTGGCCTCCTGCTCGGCTTTGAGGCGAAGGGCGTCGTCGACGATTTTTCGCTTGTCGTCGTCGCTCAGCTTTCCTTCGATTGTTTTTAGCCGGGCCAGCTCCGCCTGTCGCTCGCGCTCCTCCATCGCCGTGTCCGGTACGACCGTCAGAAGGGCTCGGTGGGC
>VBGE01000107.1 GCA_005880345.1 Chloroflexota bacterium
CCGAGTACGTGAAGTCGCTGCCGCCACGGGCGTCGGTCATCACGGGCAGCGCGAGCGGTGTGGATGCAGCGGCCACGAAGGCGGCGCGGGAGAAGGGCATTCCGGTCCAGGTGATTCCGGCTTCGTTCGACGAGATGGCCGACGCGAGCAAGGCCGCCGCGCGCAACCAGCGGCTGGTCGACGCCTGCGACGTCCTGGTGGCGTTCTGGGACGGGACGTCGAAGGGGACCCGCAACACAGTCGAACGCGCCCTGGACTCGGGCAAGGAAGTTCACGTCTTCATCGGTGACTAAGATGGGCTCGTGGCGGTAGCGATCGCGCTTCGTGTCCGTTTTTTCGCGCGGCTGCGCGAGCAGGCGGGCACGGAGACAGTTGCGATCCAGGTGGCGCCTGGCTCGACGCTCGCGGACGTGTACGACGTCTTGCGGCAGCGACACCCAGCGCTCGAGTCAGACCGCACAGCGGTGCGCGGCGCGATCAACCAGGAGTTTGCCGCATGGACAGCGCCGGTCTCGGACGATGACGAGGTGGCCTTCATACCTCCCGTCAGCGGAGGCTGCTGATTTGCGTTACGACGTGACCACCGGCCCGCTCGACGCCCGCGAGCTGGAGGCGGCCGTGACGCATCCTGGCGCCGGGGCGATCTGCACGTTCACCGGCATCGTCCGCGACAACTCGCGCGGCCAGTCGGTGACCCATCTCGACTACGAGGCTTTTGCGGAGATGGCGGTGCCTCAGATGCGGAAGATCGGCGACGACATCAAGTCGCGCTGGCCGGGCGCGCGAGTGGCGATGGCGCATCGAACCGGGCACCTCGAGATAGGCGAGGCATCGGTCGTGGTCTGCGTGTCAGCACCGCACCGCGAGGAGGCGATCGCCGCGTGCAGGTGGGGCATCGACACCCTCAAGGAATCCGTGCCGATATGGAAGAAGGAGCACGCGGCCGACGGCACGTTCTGGATCGAGGGACACGAGGCCAAACCCGCCGGTTAGTTATCCGGGGGTTCAGTCCTTGACGCGGGCCAAGGAGAGGCCGTCCCGGATCGGGATGACCACGCTTTCCAGGCGCGGATGCTTCGCCACCAGCTCGTTGTAGTGGGCCACGTTGCGCGCCTGCTGTGTGGTCGCATGCAGCACCTCGCCCTGGCGCAGCGCGTTGTCGGCCATCAGCAGCCCGCCCGGCTCCAGACGCTCAAGACACAGCTCGAAAACCCGCCTGGTGATCTCCTCCGACCGAAACGAGTTGAGCAGGTCGATGAAGCAAGCGTCGAACCGCGCGTCCAGCGTCTCCAGGCCATCCTTCGCGTTCTCCTGCAGCACCAAGGCCCGGTCGGCAAAGCCGGCCGCCTTGAAGTTGTCTCGCGCGGTTCTGGCGCGGTCGGGATCCATCTCGTACGTCGTCAATGTGCCGCCCTCGGTCGCGCGCAGGAGCCAGATGCCGCTGTAGCCGGTCGCTGTTCCCAGCTCGAGGATCCGCCTGGCCCCGGCCATCTTGACCAGCAGGTAGAGCAGCTGGCCTTCGTGCGGGTCGACGATCGGGACGTTGTCCCGGTGTGCTTCTTCCTCGATGCGCGCCAGGACGGTGTCGCGCCGCGGGACCAGGCCGTCCAGGTATTCCTGAAGCTCATCGGTGACTTCCACGGTTCTCATTCTCGACTCCTCAAGAACTGGTCGAGCAGCGGCTGCAGCGTGACGATGTAAGTGGTCATGGATTCGACCGCTTCCTTCACCACTCCATCATCGAGCCTCGCCGCGGGCAGCGTCTCGTACAGGCGCGACCAGCCGCGGTCCCACGGCTCGAGCTCCGCGCGAGGGAGGCTTGCCTTGACCTCCACCATGCGTGAGCGGAAGAACTCGAACGCGGCGTCGTTCTCGGCTGACGACGCTTCGAAGTGCAGCCCGATCTCCAGCCGGCCCGCGCCGGTGTGATGCCAGGCCTCGTAGTGGAAGGCCGGTTCGCCGAAGTGGAGCTTCATCAAGCGGCCGCGGCCGCGGCTCGTGCGGAACTCGCGCATCGGGGCGGGCAGCCTCGCTTTGACCCCCTTGCGCAGCTCGGCGAAGAAGTCAGCCGGCGACAGCACCATTTCCAGACAAACGAAGTGAGGCATCGCCTCCCCCGCGCCGGTTTCTCGTAAGCTGCGATGCAACTTGGCGTACATCCCGACCGTCGTCGAGAACGAGGGCGGCAACCGAGAGCGGACGTTTGACATCTACTCGCGCCTGCTGAAGGACCGCATCATCCTCATCGGCCGGCCCATCGACGACGTGGTCGCCAACCTCGTCGTGGCGCAGCTCATGTATCTGGCGGCCGACGACCCGGGCAAGGAGATCCAGATCTACGTCAACTCGCCCGGTGGCGCCGTCACGGCCGGCCTGGCGATCTACGACACCATGCAGTACGTCCAGTCTCCGATCTCGACCGTTTGCATCGGCCGGGCCGCCAGCTTCGGGACCGTCGTCCTCATGGCCGGCGCCAAAGGCAAGCGGTTCTCGCTGCCGAGCTCGAACATCCACATGCACCAGCCGTTGATCGGCGGCAAGGGGCTCCAGGGCCAGGCGAGCGACCTCGACATTCACGCCCGCGAGATCATCCGCATCCGAGGCGTCCTGAACGAGCTCATCGCCAAGCACACCGGGCAGCCGCTCGAGCGAGTCGAGCGCGACACGGACCGCGACTACTTCCTGACTCCGCAGGAGGCGGTCGAGTACGGCCTGATCGACGGCATCATCGAGCAGACGCGGGCACCGGTCCTGGCGACGGCGAAGTAAGGAGCCCGGCCGCCCGAAGGCAAACCCAGCCGATCGTCAACACGCCGACCACCGCCGGGATCGGTGCCGGCGTCAAGGCAGCGACCAGGGCTGCCACCGAGATACCCAGCCACTCGTACCAGCGCGCCTCCCCCCAGACGCACAGGGCCAGCGCAACCAGGACCAGGTCGGTCGGCAAGGCATGAGGGGCGGCCACTATCCCACCCGCGACGAGGATGGCCGCCGCGGCACGGAAGCTGTCGCGCCGGCGCCACGCGAGCGCGATGACTGCGGCGATCGCGATCGCGGTCAGGGCGGCCAGTGCGCCGCCCTGGAACGCATCGGGGAGAAAAACGGCGAGGTGCGGGAGGTCGATCTCGCGAGCGCCGGTCTGTACGGTTGAGCGGCTCTGACCCAACCAGTCCAGCACCCAGTGCGGGTTGAGCGCGGAGGTCGCGGCCAGCAGCAATAGACCCGCGGCGGCCCAGCCGCCAAGCACCTTCCACGCCCGCATGACGAGGAGCGCAAAGCCAAGCGGCAGCACGAGCTGTGGCTTCATCAGAGTCAGGCCAAGCGCGAGCCCCGCGAGCCACGGCCGAGACCACAGGGCGATTGCTGCGCCAATCCCCAGCACGACCAGACCATCGATCTGCGCGTTGAGCATGACCAGCGCGGCCGGCACGGAGGCGAAGGCCGGAAGAATTTCGGTCGGGGCTCGCGGACGGATGGCCAGGTAGAGACCGCCGGCCAGACAGAGGAGGCCGAACAGGGTCCAAAGCCGGCCGCCGAAGTCGGTCCCGAGGGCCTCGAAGGGCACCGCGACGAGAGCTACCCATGCCGGTGCGAGAAACGGGAGGATGCCGCGAATGCCCAGGCTCACGAGGACCCGGCCGTGCGTGACGTCGGTCTCAACGCGACGCTGCACGTCCAGGTCGTACAGGTGCCCGGGGTCGTGGACGATCAGGCGGGCGCCGGTGGCGAACGCGGGCCAGTCGGAGTTGATGACGTCGTCCAGCGGCAGCAGCGGGTAGAGGACGAATGCGAGGCTGACGCCCAGGAGCGCGACATTGCCCCGCCAGCGCCACCTGCTCACAGGTCGACTACGAGGCCGTCGGTTGCCGCCCGCACGTCCACGCCAGTGCGCTGGGATAGGTCGGCGGCGATCGCGGCGGGGTCGGCGCGCCACACGGTCATCCCGTAGTGGGTGAGAAAGGCGATCTTGGGTTTCGCGTCCCGGATGATGCGCTCCACGTCCTCGACGCACAGGTGAGGGAGGCCGGCGTGGCAGTGCAGCAGCACCGTGTGGATCACCATCACGTCCGCGCGGTGCTGCTCGGCGATGCCGTCGTAGTACTCGGTGTCGGTCACCCAACCGAGCCTGCTGCCGAAACGAAAGCCGTACGTCTCGACCTGGTGCGCGTGCCGGCCGCTGGTGGTGAAGGAGAGACCGTTGACCGAGTAGTCGGTGTTTGGCGCCAGCCGGACGATCTCGCGTGGAAAGCGCCGCACGTACCTGAGCACGACTGGGTCGTCGTCCAGTGCATCGGACGGACAGAAGAGCTGGCCGCGATGCTG
>VBGE01000109.1 GCA_005880345.1 Chloroflexota bacterium
CGATGACCGGCGCCACAAGCTGATAACCCATCTCCTGGTTGATGCGCAGGATCGGCGGGTTGTCGGCGTCGTTGTTCGTGCGCACTCGGGTGAACCCGTCATCGATCGCCTGCGCCATGGACTGGTACTTCAGGGCTCGCGCGATGCCCCGGCCGCGCACGCTGCGCAAGGTTCCCGTGTACGCGGTCCACGGCACTCCTCTGACCGCCGGCGTGTCGAGGATCGACGTGCCCACGATGCCGTCGCCCTGTCGGGCGATCCAGAACCTGTCCGTGCGAATGACGGGATTGTCGAACCAGAACCGGCGCCACTCGTCGAACGTCAGCGTTCGCCACGGCACGGTGGCCGGGATGTCCCGTTCGGACTCGATCATCATGTCGTAGAGCTTTCGGTATTTCGCCGGGTCACGATCGTCGCTGAGGGTCATGAGCGAAATGCCTTGCTCTCGCATTGCCGTGGCGGTATCGCTGGCGATGCGCCGGATCTTGTCTCGATGGGCCAACAGGTCCAGCTCTGAGACGCGGGTTCGGCGTTCCTCTCGATATCCGAGCCGCTCGAGGACCGCTATCTCGTTCGCGAAATCCTCGCGCACTCGGGCGACCACGGTCGTCGCTTGCTCGCCGCGCAGCCACTCCTCGCCGACCCGGAGCAGGTCCACGTAGCCGGCCTCGCTCCAAACGTCCGCGCGGAGGATGTGGCGGACTGTGCCGAAGCGCTCATCTTCGGGCTGCCAGCGCTCGTGCGAAGCGCCGACGTAGGCAACCGAGGCTCCGTCCCGGATGTCGACGCGCCGCATCGTGACCTCGTGCTCGTCACCCATCTGCCACCAGTGGCGAAGGAGGACAGGATCGCGCGGCTCACTGGGGTCGCGCAGCGACTCGAGGTCGGCGACGAGGGCGGCGTCCTCGAGCGTGGCGGGGCGAAGCCTGAGCTCAAAAGTCGGAGCGGGCATCCGTGGACTAGAAGGTTAATCTCTCCGGGTTGATCAGCCGGGGGATGCCCGAAAGGCTCGGGTTGCGGCGCTCGCGTCCTGTGCACAGGCTCGCGCTCTCACCCGCCTGCTGGGGCGTCAACGAGAGCCGCGACTGGGGCCGCCAGATCTCCTCTGAGAGGGTGCTCTCCGAGGCGGCTGCAGTCGGCGAAGGCGCGATCACGGCCGGGCCGCCGGGCTTCTTGCCGGACCGCAGCGACCAGGCGCGGGCGCTGCTGAGGCGCCACCACCTGCGCGTCGTGGCCGGCCATGTCCACGCGGTCCTGCACCACCATGAGATACGCGGGCCGGAGCTGGCCCACATCGACGGCCATGCGCACTGGCTCTCGGCGGTGGGAGCGGACACGCTCGTGCTGTCCGCGATCCCGGAGCGCACGCCCGGCGCGGTCCGTCCGGGCAACCTTTCCAACGCGGAGTGGGCCAACCTGCTGCACCTCATCGGCTCGGTCGAGCATGTGTGCGCGCGCCACAAGATGAAGGTCGCAGTGCAGCCGCGCTTCGGCAGCACCATCCAGGGGCCGGAGGACATCGAGCGCCTGCTGGTCGGCTCGGAGGCGGGCCTCTGCCTGGATTTCGCGCATCTCCTGCTCGCCGGCGCCGACCCCATCGAGGTCATCGAGAACGCCGACGGGCGCATCCGGCACGTGCAGGTGAACGACGTCGACCTGGATCTCGCCCGCCGGGTGCGCACGGGCTCGCTTGACTACAACGAGGCGGTGGCGCAGGACATGTACCGGCCGATCGGCGAGGGGGGTGCGAACGTGAAAAACATCATGGACGCGCTGCGCGCGACCAGGTTTGCCGGCTGGTACACGCTCGAGCAGGAAACCCGGCTCGCCGCCGACGACGACCGGCCCCTCGGCCGGATCAGCCGTTCCCTGGAGTACGTGCTCCCCTTACTGGCCTAACTCCACGCCCCTCACCCCATACCGCCTCTCCCCTTACTCCGAGCCCCCTCTCCCCACAGGGGAGAGGGAAAGGGAGAGGGGCGAACAAAGAAGACTAGATGCGCCGCCCTGCCTCCGCCCAATAAGGCTCGCGCAGCTTGCGCTTGAGCAGCTTGCCGGCCGCGTCGCGTGGCAGCTCCTCGACGAAATCGACCGACCTCGGTTTCTTGTAACCGGCGAGCCGGTCGCCGGCGAAGGCGATGAGCTCGTCCGCGGTCGGCGACATGCCAGGCCTCACCTGGACCACGGCCTTGACCGACTCGCCGAACTCGGCGTCGGGGACACCGATGACGGCCGCGTCCAGCACCCCGGGGTGCGCATGCAGGACCGCCTCGATCTCAGCGGGGTAGATATTCACACCGCCCGAGATGATCATGTCGATGCGCCGGTCGCACACGAAGTAGTAGCCCTCCTCGTCG
>VBGE01000108.1 GCA_005880345.1 Chloroflexota bacterium
GCCGCGGCGGGCAAGCTGCCCTCGGTGTCCTGGCTCTATGCCGACGACGTGATGAGCGAGCATCCGGCCGACACAGCGACGCAGCGAGCCGCAGGCGCCGGCGACGTGACCAAGGGCAGCCTGTGGACGGCCACGCAGGTGCAGGCGGTGGTCGATGCGGGCCTGTGGCCGCAGGTCGCGATCTTCGTCACCTGGGACGACTGGGGCGGCTGGTGGGACCACGTGACCCCGCCAGAGGTCGAGAAGTGGACCGACGGCACGCAGTTTCGGTACGGCGGCCGGGTTCCGTGCCTGGTGCTGAGTCCCTACGCGAAGAAGGGCTACGTCTCGAAGGCGCTGCACTCGCACGTGAGCGTGGTCCGATTCTGCGAGCAAAACTTCGGGCTGCCCTCGTTGAACGCGCGGACCGCGTCTGCCGACGCCATGGAGGACTGCTTCGACCTCACGCAGCAGCCGCTGCCACCGCCCGCTTAGAAATGGAGATCGTCCAGCGACCTCCAGCCGTATGACACCTCGGTCAGCAAAGACGAGCCGATCGTGATCGGCTGCTCCCGCACGTAAACGCCGCCCAGCTTCTCGTAGAACCGTCGGGCAGGTGCGTTTTCTCGCAGCACCCACACGATCATGTCCAGCAAGCCGAGCTCGAGCAAGCCATCCACCACCGCGCGCACCAGGCGGTGCCCGTGGCCGTGGCCCTGCGCTTCTTCCAGCATGTAGATCGCGTAGAGCTCACCGCTGAACCCATCCTCGCCCGCTCGCTCGCGCCCTCCAGATGCGTACCCGACGACGCCGAGGCTGGTCTCTGCGACATAGACGCGATTGGAGGCATCGCCGAGGGTGCGCCTCCACCTTTCCTCGTAAAAGTCCTCCGACAGCGAGGCGAGAAACTCGTCCGGCAGCAGGCCGCGGTAGGTGGTGCGCCACGACCAAACGTGGACCCTCGCGATGGCGGCGGCATCGGCGGGCTCCGCCGGTCGAACTACGGAGACCATGTCAAGGCAAATCTAGCGCGATAAGCTCGACATATCCGCATGGACGCAGTGCCACGCGCCAGGGTCGGGCGCGCGGTGGGCTTGATGGCCGCCTCGTTGATGGCCATCACGGGCACCGCTGTCGCATTCGTGAATCCGGGGCTGTTCGCGAGTCGCCACCTCGCGTCTCCGGTGCCGCGGTCCTCGTATCACGTGACGGCGGTCGACTTCGTCAGCCCCACCACCGGATGGGTCGTCGCCAACCTCGAAGTCGGCGACCGCGCGTTCGTGCTGCATACGACCGACCGCGGCGCGACGTGGTCCCAGCAGCTCTCTGTCCCCACCGGCGGCAGCACGCAATATCTCAAGTTCTTCGACACAGTCGGCGGCGTGTTCGCCCTCGTGGGCTCGCGGCCTGTGCTGTACCGGACCGATGACGCCGGTCGTACGTGGACAACGATGCCCGTCCTGAGCAAGTGGACCACGGCGCTCTCGTGGTCGTTCATCGATGCGGACCACGGCTGGATCCTGGCCGATCCAGGTCGGGGCGCCCCAGCCTCCCTTTACCGCACTGTCGATGGCGGCTGGACGTGGCAGGACCTCGGCTCCCCGGTCGCGCCCGCCGACGACGTCTTCGGCGTCCAGTTCTCATTTCTCACCACGGGCTGGCTGGCAACCGCCGGCTCCAGCCCGTACGCCTACAGGACAGGCGACTTCGGGACGACCTGGCAGCGCGTGGCCCTGCCCGCCCCCGCTGGGGCACAACCCGGCGGACGCTACTTCATCGATGTGCAGCAGACCTCCGGCCGCGGAGCCATCGCCTCGCTCGTGTACTTCCCGACGTTCATGGGGCATTCCGGCCTCGGCGGCACGATCCGCCAGTTCCCGCCGCTTGCCGTCCCGTTCTATGACGGCAGCAGGCCGAACAACTACGTCTACTCCACGATGATCGACCAGGTCGTCGGTGCCCCGTTCGCCGCCGTGCAGGCGCCTCTGGCCGAGCTCTTCAGCAGCGTGGACGGCGGCGCCACCTGGGTGGAGGTCACGCCGCCGGCACTCAGTGGCACGCTCGGCTACGCCAACCCCGGGGCCTGGTGGTGGATCGATGCCGGGTCACAGGCGAGCAGCGCCGACGGCGGGATCACCTGGACAAACCCAGCCAGAACGGCCGCGATCGCTCCGCTCCTCGGTTCATTGAAGGTGCTGGACCGCGATCACGCCTGGTTCGCGGCCGCCGGGCTCCCGGCGCTCGAGAGCACGATCG
>VBGE01000401.1 GCA_005880345.1 Chloroflexota bacterium
GGGCAGGCGGGCCACGCCCGCCAGATCCTGGAGAGGATCACACCGGGTGGCCGGCTGCTTGGGATCGACCGCGATCCCTCGGCGGTGCAGGCCGCGCGGGAGACGCTGGCTTCGTTCGGTGATGGTGCTGTGCCCGTGCACGGGCGCTTTGCCGAGCTACACGAGATCGCTCTTGAACACGGTTTCGTGCCGGCGGACATGGTCCTCTTCGACTTCGGCATCAGCAGCACCCAGGTCGACGACCCTGACCGCGGATTCAGCTTTCGCGCCGACGGGCCGCTCTATATCTTGTGGTAAAGGTATTGACAGGCTGAGCCGGCATTGATACGGTCTGCGGCGAATCGCGGTGATCAGTGGGGAGAAGTGGTGAACCCGGCAAACATCGAACCATACGTCGCACCCTACGTCCAGGTAAGGCACGCCATACACCTCCTCTACGCCACTTCTCCCCGCAGCCGCGATGGGGAACAGGAAAGGGTCCTGACCCACAACTACCGGTTCGACAAGAATGGAAACCGCCTCCCGCTCGAGCTTCACGGCTGCGGCTGCAGCCTGTGCGCCCGGAGCGAGCGCCGCCGCCTCCAGTACTGGGAGGCCAGATGAGTGTTCACGGGGGCGCATCGCGTGAAGGTGGACGACAAAGGCCGGCTCGCGATCCCGGCCCAGTTTCGGAAGCAGCTTCCGGAGGGAAGCTTCGTTTCGGTGAGCCAGGACAACGTGTTGGCGATCTATCCGCCGGACCTGTGGGGGGCGCTGGCCGAACGGCTGCAAACTCCGCTGCCGGGCCCCGACCAGCGGGCGCTGGCGCGCACGCTGTATTCGATGTCGGACCAGTTCGAGCCGGACGGCCAGGGCAGGATCAGCCTGCAGCCCGAGCAGCGTCGCCTGGCGGGGATCGACACCCCGTCGACGGTGGTGGTGATCGGCATGGGCTCCCGGGTGGAAATCTGGCCCGAGGCGCGATGGGACAGCTACAGCGCCGACGCACAACCTCGCTTTACCGAATTCGCTGACAGGGTGATCTCAGGGCATTAGTCCGCACGTACCAGCACTTTCACAAGAGGTAATAGAGCTGCTCCAGCCCCGGCAGGGGGCGGTCGCGATCGACTGCACCCTCGGGCAGGCGGGCCACGCCCGCCAGATCCTGGAGAGGATCACACCGGGTGGCCGGCTGCTTGGGATCGACCGCGATCCCTCGGCGGTGCAGGCCGCGCGGGAGACGCTGGCTTCGTTCGGTGATGGTGCTGTGCCCGTGCACGGGCGCTTTGCCGAGCTACACGAGATCGCTCTTGAACACGGTTTCGTGCCGGCGGACATGGTCCTCTTCGACTTCGGCATCAGCAGCACCCAGGTCGACGACCCTGACCGCGGATTCAGCTTTCGCGCCGACGGGCCGCTCGACATGCGGATGGATCCCACCTCCAGGCTCACCGCGCCGGGAGTCGTCAACGACTCCGACGTGGTTGAGCTCGAGCGGATCATCCGCGAGTACGGCGAGGAGCGTTGGGCTCGCCGGATCGCACAGTTCATCGTGGCGCGGCGCCCGCTCCGTACCACCCGCGATCTGGCCGCGGCCGTCGAGGCCGCAATCCCGCGCCAGGCCTGGCCCCGCGACATTCATGTCGCGACCCGCACCTTCCAGGCCGTTCGCATCGCAGTCAATGACGAGTTGGGTGAGATCGAGACAGGACTCCGAGCAGCTCTTACGACACTTAAACCCGGTGGTCGTATGGCGACGATCAGCTTCCACTCCCTGGAAGACCGCTTGGTCAAGT
>VBGE01000402.1 GCA_005880345.1 Chloroflexota bacterium
TGCCTACGTGGGCCTGGGCGCCGTCGTGATCGCGATCCTCTTCTACCTCGCGGTCGCGGCTCAGATCACACAGGCGTCCTACGACATCGCGCGCCTCCAGGACCAGCAGCGTCAGCTCATCGCCGAGCAGGACCAGCTGCGCTACCAGGAGGTGACGCTGCACGCACCCGCGCAGGTGCAGCAGCAGGCCAACCAGAGCGGCATGCAGCGAGTCGCCCCCGCGACCTACGTCGCGGGCCAGCCGGTGGCCATCGACCTCACCGCTCCCATAGGCGCCTCACCCGTCGACCAGACCCCGCTGTGGTTGCGCGCGGTTGCGCTCGTCTTCAACACAGCCGGTGGTCCGAAAGACGTGATGGCGTCGACCAAGAAATAGCTTGGGCACAAGGGCGATCGCCTCGCGACGCCCGGGCAAGGTTGAGCGTGTCGGCTCGGCCCGCCTTCGTGTCGTCTCGATGCTGGCTGTGGCCGTCGTCCTCGCCGGGATGGTGTGGTCGCGCCTCGCGTACTGGCAGGTCGTCGAGCACGGCAAGCTGACGTTGCAGGCTCAGGCTCAGTACCGCGAGCTCGTCCAGCTGCCCGCCCTGCGCGGCGCGATCTTCGACCGCAACCTCACGCAGCTGGTCGTCAACACGACTGTCTATTCGGCCTTCGTCTCGCCCGACCAGGTCTCCGCCGGCCAGCGGGACGCTGTGGCGAGCGGTTTGGCATCGGTCCTCGGCGTGGACAAGACGGCGCTGATGACAACCCTTGCGTCGAACTCGAAGTTCGCGTATGTGCAGCGCCGCTTCGCCAAGGCCAAGGCCGATCAGCTGCGCGCGCTGAAGCTGCCCGGCGTGGGCCTGCAGGAGGAGACGCAGCGTTCGTACCTGCCCGGCATCGCATCGGGCACGACGCTGGC
>VBGE01000110.1 GCA_005880345.1 Chloroflexota bacterium
TGCTCATCCGTTCCACGCGACGGCGGGTGGCTGCGACCGGCGCACTCAGCGGCGCCGCTGCGATCGCTCCGGGCCTTGGCACCGCGCTCGCGATCGGCACCGTCACGAGCCAGACGCTTTACGCGCTCGAGCAGGAGGTCGAGCTGGTGCTCGGCGTGGCCATGGTTTACGGCCACGAGCTGGGCGGCTCGGAGGGCCGCGTCGCCGAAGCCCTCGTGGTCGTCGGCCTCGCAAGTGGGGCGCTCAAGCTGCGCGAGGACGTCCTCGTGGCCGGCGGCGAGAAGCTGGCCATGAGGCTCCTGACCAAGGTTCTATCCAAGACAGTCGTGAGCCGCGCGACGCGGGTCGCGGGTCGCCTCATCCCGTTGGGCATCGGCGTCGCTGTCGGCGCGGGATTCGACTGGGTGACGGTGACCGCGCTGGGCCGGGCCGCGATTCGGTACTACGGTCCCGGCGGCCCCGGCGCGCGTCGGCTGCTAGTTGCTCCCGAAGATCCCCCGCACGTCGAAATGGGCGGCTGACTGGATCTGGTCGAAGAGGCACTGCTTGGGCTTCTTGTCGGTGCGCCACCTGAGAAACCCGGTCGCGTGGCGGAACCGCTCCCCGGCCTCGAGCTTGTCGTAGGTCACCTCACAGACGAGCTCGGGTCGGACCGCGACCCATTCCGTGTCCTTGCCCTTGCCTCGCGACCACCGGCTCACGCCGCCGGGCATGCGGCCGGGATTGGCATGCCACTCCTCTTCGGGGATCTCGGTCTGCAGTGGCTTCAGCCTGGCGATCAGCTCCTTGCGCTCGGCCGCATTGAATGAAGAGGTGTGGCCGACGTAATGAAGGATGCCCTTCTTGTCATAAAGGCCAAGGAGCAGCGCGCCCAGGGTCGACCCGTCGCTCGACTTGCGCCAGCCGATCACGACACAATCCGCCGTGCGCTGGTGCTTGATCTTCACCCAGAAGCGCTTGCCAGGGACATAAGGCCCGTCCCATGACTTGGCGATGACCCCGTCCAGGCCCGCCCCCTCGAACTTCTCGAACCAGTCGCCGGCCGTCTTCGGGTCGCGCGTGTATGGGGTGAGGAAGATCGGCGGCTTCGCGCCCTTGAGCAGCTTCTCGAGCCGCTTGCGGCGCTCGCCCAGCGGCAGCTTGCGGAGATCTGCGTCGCCCTCGGCCAGAAGGTCGAAGGCGATGAACCACGCCGGGGTGGCCTCGCTGAGCATCCGGACGCGCGACTCGGCCGGGTGCACACGCTGCTGCAGGGCGCCAAAGTCCAGGCCGTTGGCCCCCACCACGACGAGCTCGCCATCGAGCACCAGCTTCGGTTCGCGCAGCTTGCGGAACGCCGGCAGCACCTCGGGGAAGTAGCGTGTCATCGGCCGGCCCCCGCGGCTGGCCAGGGCGACCTCTTCCCCGTCCCGGAAGACGAGCGTGCGGAAGCCATCCCACTTCGGTTCGTACTCCCAGCCATCCCCCTTCGGGATGCCCGTTTCCGAGATCGCCGAGAGCATGGGCTCCATATCGAGTGGGAGGGGCAGCTTCAAGGGACTTTTCCCAAGGTGTCTATATCTTGTGGATAGCCATACCATGTGCTACCATATCCTTGGCCGATAAACTGGCCACCAACATAGACTCCACGCCCCCACCCCAGCCTTGGGAAGCTCGCGCAAGCGGGCTTCCCGTTTTTTTGGGCGGCTATGACTTGAATCGCTGCAGCAGGTCGCCGATGGTGACCTGGCCGTACTCCTTGGCCAGCGCGGCCTTGGCCGTCGCCCACACTCCGCGGGCAGCTGCGGGACCCCGCAACTCCAGGTCGGCCAGGTGCAGAGCGTCGTAGACCTGGATGTCCGGGACGCGGCGCAGCTGGTCGGCCAGCCACTTCGCCCACTGAGCGACGTTGCCCTCGGCGGGAGTGACCTTCGCCGCCGTGGCCGCCGCAGCCGCCGTAGCTTTGGCCTCGACCACCGCGCCTGCCTTCTCCGCCGCCTCCTTGACCCGCTCGGCCTCGGCTGCCACCCGGGCAGCTGCCTCCTCCGCCGACGCCTTGGCCGCGGCAGACGCTTCGGCCGCGCGCTTCAACGAGCTCAGGCCTTCGCCGGCGATCTCGCTGATCCGGTCGGTCGCCGACCTCGTGTCGGCCTCGCCGTTGCCTTCTCCGGTGCGGAGCTTCTCGCCGAATCCTCGGCCCAGCGCGCCGCCAACGAGGTTCGGCACATCGAGGCCGGTGAGTCCCTTGATCGCCGTGGTGGATTCGATCACGGCCCGCGTCGCGTTCTTGACGATGTCCGATGCGCCGTCCGCGCTCATTACCGTCAGCGAATCGATGTGACCCATCGGCTCGGCCGCTGCGCGCACGATGTCAGGCAGCGCCGCGAGCACGGTCTGGATGATGGCCGCCTCGTTGAACTGCTTGTAGGCGTCGGCACGCATGGCGAGCGCCTTGGCCTCGGCCTCGCCCTTGGTCAGCACGATCTGGGCCTCTGCCCCACCTTCCAGTCGGGTTGTCTCGGCGTCGGCCTCTGCGGATGCGATGCGCGCCCGCTTGGCGCCCTCCGCGCGAGCGATCACCGCCTGCGCGTCGGCCGCGGCCGGCTTGACGGTGCTGGAAAGCAGCTCCTTTTCCTTGCGGTCAGCCTCCAGCTGGGCCAGCTCGGTCTGCTTGCGCACCACCTCTTGCTGCGCCTCGGCCTGGGCCAGCGGTCCGGCCTGGTCGGCGCGAGCCTGCGCCGCGGCGACCTGCGTCTTCGTCTCGGCCTCCCGCAGCGACACGTCTCGCTGGGCGTTGATCTTCACCTGCTGCGCCTGCGCCTCTCGCACCGCGGCCTCCTGGTCCGTTGAGGCCTGGGCCATGCGGGCGTCCCTGGTGACTGTGGCCACGCTCTGCTTGCCGAGCAGCTCGATGTAGTTCGACTCGTCGGAAAAACTCTGGATGGTGAATGCATCGATCTGGAGTCCACTGGTTGCGAGGTCTCCCTTGGCCGCGTCCTGCACCTGCTGCAACAGCTTCTGGCGGTCGCGGATCAGCTCCTCGATGGTTAGCGTGCCGACGATCGAGCGCAGCGAGCCCTCGAGAACGTTCTTGACGATCGAGTCGACCTGCTCCGGCTTGGCGTCGAGGAACCGCTCGGC
This sequence comes from Chloroflexota bacterium, assembly GCA_005880345.1. Lineage (GTDB taxonomy): Bacteria > Chloroflexota > Dormibacteria > Dormibacterales > Dormibacteraceae > 40CM-4-65-16. Next base: position 3,121 of record VBGE01000110.1, read on the forward strand.
GGCGTTGCGCAGAGACTCGACGTCGCGGCCGATCTTAAAAGTGGCGACGCCCTGGACCTGGACCTTGATGCCCTGGCTTGTCACAGCGTCGCTCAGCTGCACGTTGATCTGCCGAGCCGTCAGCTTGAGCTTGCCGACACGGTCGAGCAGCGGGCGGATGAACGTGCCGCCGCCGACCACGACCTTCACGCCCTTGTCGCCGGGATGAGAGGCCGTCTGGCCCTTTTCGTCGCGCACCTTGGCGCCGCGGGAACCCGCGACGATCAGTGCCTCGTTCGCACCGGCCACGTGATATCGGCTCGCGACAAACGCGATGAGCAGAAGCAGGACGACAACTCCTGCAACCCCGAGAAACGGTGTGGAAGTCAAGAATTCAGGCATCGGAACGTGCTCCTTCGGTTGTGGACACAGAGGCTGACTCGACCACGAGGTTGTTGCCGGCGATGGCGACGACCTTGACGACTCGACCCGCGGGGATCTCGCCGTTTGCCGTGGCCGTCATGTTGTGCGACGCGCCGGCGAAGCTGATGAGGACACTGCCAAATCTGTTGGCCGGGATGGTGACGGACACCTGGCCGGTCGATCCGACCATGTCCTGCAGGCTGAACGTCTCCGTCGACTCGGCCCTGCCCAGCGCTTTGAACGCGCCAAATACGACAGCGGCCCCCAGGGCGCCGGCCACGACTCCGACCAGCGTGGCGCCGCCCGGCCCCAGGCCGAAGCTGTGCAGCCCGAACAGGCCACCGATCCCGAACATGGCGACGAAGCCGAGCAGAACCGGCGTCGGGGACACGCCACCGAGGTCGAAGCCAAGGTGAATGATGTTCAGGAGGCCGCCGAAGATGTCGTCGAAGATGAGCGTCAGCAGGAGAAGGCCGCCGCCGACAAGCAAGCAGCCCCCGAATACGAGATCAGCCGTGCTCAAGCGCATCCACCAGCGACTGCATCTTAGGACGACGGATCTGGCCCTAGGGCTTAGAGGCTGGAGAGAAGCGCCTCGACCAGGGCCTTGCTCCGCGGGTCCACCCCGCCCGAGGGAAGCATCTGGTTCATCACGTACGCGAAAGCGATGCCCCGGTCGGGGTGGGCGAAGCCGACCGAGCCACCCATGCCGTAGTGCCCGAACGACCCCTCTCCGGCCATCGGGCGGAAGGGGAACGAGAGCTGAAAGCCGGTCGCATAGCGGGTCTCGTAGCCGAGCACCAGGTCATCACCCGCCGACTGGACTCGGGTCGCTTCGTCCAGCGTTTCCGGACGGAGCAGGCGCACGCCATCCACCTCGCCGATGCAGGCGGCGTACATCCGCGCCAGGGATCTCGCGTTGGTGATGCCATTGGCCGCGGGGATCTCGGCAGCATGGAACGCACGCTCGTTGAACGCCTGGGCAGGCAGGGGCGGGTTGACGAAAGCCTTGTGCAGGAGAGTGGTAGGGTCGAGCAGCCGCGCCGTGAAGATGTCGGGCGCCGTCCCCGGCGGCGGCGGCGGAGCCGGAAGCAAGGGCGCGACACGCCCCTCCATCGCCTCGGGCAGGCCGATCCAGAGCTGCAGCTCTAGTGGGTGGGCGATGTGGCCCGCCACGTACTGACCGACGGACTGCCCCGTGATGCGCCGGATGACCTCGCCCGCCAGCCAGCCGTATGTGCCGACGTGGTAGCCGTGGGCGGTATTCGGCTCCCACAGCGGGCGCGCAGCGGCGAGGGCGTCGCATACCGGGTCCCAGGCCAGGACGTCGTCCAGGGTGACCGGCCGCTCGACGGCGGCCAGGCCCGCGCGGTGGCTGAACAGCCAGCGCACCGGCATGTTCTGCTTGCCTTCGGCGGCAAACTCGGGCCAGTAGTCGACGACGCGCGCGTCGAAATCGAGACGACCTTCCTGGGCGAGCATGTGTGCCGCCACGGCCACGACGCCCTTCGTCGACGACATCACCATCTGCAGCGTGTCGGGTGTGTAGGTGCCACCCCACAGGTCGACGACCTTGCGCCCATCCAGGTAGACGCAGCAGGCCGCGCCGGCTTCGCCGTGCCGCTCGAAGTTGCCCGCGAATGCGTCCTGGACTGCCTCGAGCCCGGGTTCGACGGAGCCGTGGACCTGCGTCCCGATCACGCGACTAACGTACTACTCCCCGACCGCCTTCCTGCGCCGGTCATCCCTCGCCCTACGGGTGGCCGCCCTTCGCTCGGCGTCATTTTCGCCACGGTGAAGCACGCTGACCTCGATGGGCAGCACGCCCAGGTTGACGAGAGCCGCCCACAAGCCGCCCGCGAGGAGGCCGATGAAAGCACCGAGCAGGCCCATGACCACACCAACCCCGGGGATCACCAGGAACCATCGGTCCGAGATGGTCTCGAGATAGTTGATCTGGTCGCCGAGTGGCAGGAGCTGCTGCGCGATGCCCAGGCTGTAGCCGAGCTGCGACTGCCAGTCGATGATCGCG
>VBGE01000111.1 GCA_005880345.1 Chloroflexota bacterium
GCCGGCGATCGTGGCCAGCATGGCCAGGCCGAAGGCGCCGCCCACCTGCCCCGTCGTGTTGAGCAGTCCGGAGGCCAATCCCGCGTCACTGGGGGCGACGTCTGCCATCGCGAGCATGGTGAGCGCCGGGAAGCACAGACCGCCGCCGAGACCGAGCAACGCCATGGGCAGCATCAGGTTGAGCGCGTAGGTCGGGTAGGTAGGGCCGAAGGCCACCATGACCAGGGCGCCGCCGGCGACCAGCAGGCCGCAGAGCATCATCGCGTACGGACCGAAGCGGCCGATGAGCTGCGCTGAGAAGCGGATGGAGAACAGCGCCATGACGATGGCCACCGGCAGGAAGGCGAGGCCGAGCGCCATCGGGCCGTAGCCCAGCACGCGCTCCATGTCGAGCGAGCCGAGGAAGAAGAAGCCAAGGAAGGAGATGGACATGAGTCCCTGCGCCAGGTTCGCGCCGGAAACCAGCCGGGACCGGAAGAGGCGGAGGGGCAGGATGGGGTTGCGGCCGCGTGCCTGGCGGACGACGAACGCGGCGAGCAGCGCGCCGGTGACGAGGGCAAGGACCAGCGTGCGCGTCGAGACCAGGCCGTGGTCGGAGGTCTGCACGATCGTGTAAACGCCGAGCATCAGCGCTCCGGTGACGGTGAGCGCGCCCGGCACGTCGGCGCCCTGGCCAAGTCCGATGCCCCTGTCGTTGTCGATCAGTCGGGCAGCCGCGATCGCCGTGGCGACGCCGATGGGCAGGTTGACGAAGAAGATCCAGTGCCAGCTGACGGCCTGCGTGATGAGCCCGCCCGCGATCAATCCGACTGCGGCCCCGGCTGACGCGACGAAGCTGAAGATGCCGAATGCCTTCGCACGCTCGAGCGGCTCGGGGAACATGGTCACGATCATTGCCAGGATCACGGCGGAGCTGACCGCCCCGCCGATGCCCTGGATGAACCGCGCGACGACCAGCACCGGCTGGGCGAAGCTGAGGCCGCACACGACCGAGGCAGCGGTGAAGATGGCCAGACCGGCCAGGAACACTTTCTTGCGCCCGACCAGGTCACCGACGCGCCCGGCGAGCAACAGGAGTCCCCCGAACGCGATCAAGTAGGCGTTGATGACCCACGCCAGGCCCGAGGCCGAGAAGCCGAGGTCCTTCTGGATCGAGGGCAGGGCGACGTTGACGATCGTCATGTCGACGACGATCAGGAGGAATCCGGTGCACAGGACGATCAGCGAGAGCCAGCGTGAATTCTTCATGCCCGTTAAGACCTGCCTTGCTTCCAAAACTCATCGGCGTGCAACCGATGAGTTTCGGGCGGCTATTCCGTCTGAACTCTGATGGCGACCGGGACTGTCATCCTCGACTGCAGCCCGATCCAGCACGCGAACCTGGGCGCGATCCAGTGGATCACCAGGCGCACGCTGGACGCGAGGCGGCATGGTTTCCAGTGCCGTTTGCTCCACGTGAGGAGGGAGCTGCTGCAGCTGATCGCTTTCGCGGGCCTGGAGAGCGTCTTGCTCGTCGCCGCGGGCTTTCCGCCGCGGTCCTAGGCGTCGAGGTGCAGAGGAAGCCCGAAGAGCGGGAAGAGCCGCGCTGTGTCGAGGAAGAAAGTGAACTCGCCGATCCGCCCGTCCCCTGACAGCTCGAGCACCTGGAGCGCCCAGGGGTCGTAACCGCCGCTGGGGCTGGGCTTGTACTGGCCGAAGGTCGGCATCCCGTTGGCGCTCTCGGGCCGCAGGATGCGCGACCCCTTGCAGCCGATGCCTGGGCCGTACCACCACCGGAGGATGTCGTCGCGGCCGCTGAGCCACATGTCGTAAGGCGGCATCGACTGCTTCGCGTCTTCCTTGATCAGCGAGGTCAATGCGTCGATGTCGTACTGCTCGAACGCCGTCACATAGCGCTCGAGCATCGCCTTGTCAGACTCGCTGAGCAAATGCTCTCGCCCATCTTCCTCGGCGTTGCTCTTGGCGAGAGTCGCGCGTGCCCGCTGGAGCGCGCTGTTGACGGACGCGACTGACGTGTCGAGCAGGTCGGCGACCTCGGACGCCTGCCAGTCGAGCACCTCGCGCAGGATCAGCACCGCACGCTGGCGGGCGGGCAGGTTCTGCAGCGCGGCGACGAACGCGAGGCGGATCGATTCGTTCGCGACGGCGACTTCGGCCGGGTCGCGCTCCGGTGCCACGAGGTGCAACGGGACCGGCTCGAGCCACGTGATCTCGGTCGGGATGTTGAGGTTGGCCTCGATTGGCTCGCAGGACGGGCCGAGGTCCATCGGCCTGGCGCGGCGCTCCTTGCCCTTCAGCATGTCCAGGCACACGTTGGTCGCGATTCGGTAGAGCCAGGAGCGCATCGCCGAGCGGCCGGCGAACTGCTCGCGGTTGCGCCACGCCCGTACGAACGTGTCCTGCACCGCATCCTCGGCGTCGAAGGGCGAGGCCAGCATCCGGTAGCAATACGCGGTCAGCTCAGTGCGGTAGGTCTCGAGCTCCCCGAAGGCATGCTGCGCGGAGATGACGGGGCTCTGCATCCACCCGATTGTAGACGGCGGCTAGGCCGTCTCGACCCGGCCGCCAGGCGCCGGCCCGGGCTGATCGCCGAGCCACACCATGCCGCAGTTGAACGCGTGCTCGACCGTCTCGTGGTCGTGCAAGCACTGCCACTTGCGCTCGCGGAATTGATCGCCCTCTTCGTACGCCTCGGCTTTGTAGATGATCCTGGGCACTGGACCCCTGCCAGGCTTGCCATGGGAGGCCATGATCCGGATCTTGAAGGCCACTGCGGAACCCTAGCCGCCGGCGGTGAGGGGTGTCATCGTTCATTTGCAGTAGTCAGGTGATAGGGCTGCCGAGGTCTGCCTCGGGGTCGGGGCGGAGCAAGTTCAACCTGCCGTTTTCGGCTGTGGCGGCCAGGACCAGGACCTCGGAATTGACGCCTGCGACCCGGCGAGGCGGGAAGTTCACGACGCAGACCACCTGGGTGTTCAGCAGGTCGGCCGGCTCGTAGTCCGTCTGGAGGGCGGCGACCGACTGGCGCATACCGAGCGGGCCGAGGTCGATGGTGAGACGAAACGAGGGCTTGCGAGCGCCGGCCACGACCTTTACGTCAACGATCCTGCCCACGCGTATGTCCAGCTTCTGGAAGTCCTCGATCGTGGCGGTCATCGGACGCGAGCCTACAGCCTCTCGCACCTTGCTTTACTGGATGGGCGCGACGGCGCGTAACGTGAAGGCATGAGCCAGATGGGGCAGTGCAATCACCTCGACATGATCCGCGACGTCACTCCATCGGCTGATGGGACTGCCTGCGCATCGGCGCTTCGTGGGTCCACCTTCGCATGTGCATGACGTGCGGTCACGTCGGGTGCTGCGACTCTTCGCCGAACCGTCACGCCACCAAGCACTTCAAGGCGACCGGGCATCCGATCATTGAATCCCTGGAGCCCGGCGAAGACTGGATGTGGTGCTACGTCGATGAGGTTCTGCTGCCCGCCGCCGCAGCCTAGTCCGCCTTAGCCGGGACCAGCTCCAGGACGACGATGCCCTTGCCGAACCGCTTGAGATCGACCAGGTCGAGCGCGAGCCGGCCTTCGCCGTTCGCGAACAGCCGCGGACCCGGTCCGAGCACGATGGGGTGGGTGGCAACCAGTCTCATCTCATCCTCCAGAACCTTGCTGTTTGAGTAGACGGTCCAGGGAGCCGGAACTCATCGCGGCACGGTTCCTGGGACGGACTACCATCACCTGAATGGCCCAGGCCCCCCCGCCGGCCCCTGGGAGACAGGCGCCGCCTCCCTCACCACCGAAACGGCCCGACATGCTTGCGCCCATGCGCACGCTGCGCTTCTGGGTCACGATCGGGATCCTGTTCGCAGCCAACATCCTGATCAGCAACCTGCTGTTCTCGGCCGGCCAGGCACCCACTGTGACCATCTCATACAACACGTTTCTGTCCCAGCTCAACGAGGGCAACGTGACCAGCATCACGAGCACAGGCGAGTCGATCACCGGCACGACGAAGAAGGCGGTGACGGACTCGTCCGGCAGTCCCAGCTCGACCAAATTCCAGACCCAGCGCCCCGCTTTCGCGACCGACGACATCGAGGCGATCGCCCTGAAGAACAACGTCACCATGAATGCCAAGGATCCCAACGCGTCGACGCCGTTGTGGGAGACGTTGCTGTTCAGCTTCGGGCCCACGATCGCGCTGGTCGCCGTGTTCCTTTACCTTTCGCGCCGCGCCGCCGGATCGGGAGCGGGCGGCATTCTCGGTTCGTTCGGCCAGAGCCGGGCGCGCCTGTACAACCCGGAGCAGCCATCGGCGACCTTCGAGGACGTCGCCGGCATCGACGAGGTGAAGGCCGAACTGCAGGAGGTGGTGGACTTCCTGCGGCAGCCGCAGAAGTATCAGCGCCTCGGCGGCTCCGTGCCGAAAGGCGTGCTGCTGATCGGCGCTCCCGGCACCGGCAAGACGCTGCTCGCGCGAGCTGTGGCGGGCGAAGCCAAGGTGCCCTTCTTCAGCATCTCCGCCTCGGAGTTCGTGGAGGCGATCGTCGGTGTCGGGGCGTCGCGCGTGCGAGACCTGTTCGCCAAGGCCAAGGCGGCCGCTCCCGCGATCATCTTCATCGACGAGCTCGACGCGATCGGTCGCAACCGCTCGGCCGGGATCCGGTTAGGGGGAAACGACGAGCAGGAGCAGACCCTCAACCAGATCCTCACCGAGATGGACGGCTTCGACACGCGCGAGGGCGTGATCGTCCTGGCGGCCACGAACCGCGCCGACGTGCTCGACCCCGCGCTGCTTCGCGCTGGACGTTTCGACCGCCGCATCACTGTGCAGCCGCCCGACCGGCGCGGCCGCGCAGCAATCCTGCGCATCCACACGCGCAACGTCCCGCTGGCTCCGGACGTCGATCTTGATGACATCGCCGGACAGACGCCGGGGCTCGTGGGCGCGGACCTGCGCAACATCGTCAACGAGGCCGCGCTGGGCGCCGCTCGCAAGGGCGAGACTCAGGTCACGATGGCGGACTTCGGCGAGGCGATCGAGAGGACGCTGCTGGGCACAGAGCGCAAGCTGCTGCTGACCGACAAGGACCGCGAACGCATCGCGTACCACGAGTCGGGCCACGCGCTCCTCGGCCTGCTCGTCCCCGGCGCGGACCCTGTCAAGAAGGTGACGATCATCCCGCGCGGCCAGGCGCTCGGCGTGACGCTGCAGAGCCCGATTGACGACCGCTTCAACTACGGCGAGGATTACCTGCGGGCGCGGCTCGTAGGCGCGCTGGGTGGGCGCGCCGCGGAGCGCGTCGTGTACGGCATCGTGACCACGGGTGCCGAAAGTGACCTGCTGCAGGTGACCCGGATTGCGCGCGAGATGGTGGTGCGCTGGGGCATGAGTCCCAAGGTCGGCCCGCTCAACTTCAGCGACGACGAGGGTGGCATGTTCGCGCAGAGGCCCTACAGCGATGCGACGGCGCAGCTGATCGACGACGAGGTTCGGCGGATCGCTGAAGAATGCCAGGCGGACGCGGAGCGATTGCTGAGCGAGCACCGCGCCCAGCTCGACGCCCTCGCGCACGCTCTCCTGAAGGACGACTCGCTGGACGAGGCCGAGATCCTGCAGGTCACCGGGATCAAGGCGCAGAACGACTCGCAGGGGGTCGCGCCCCGCGCCGCGGCGACGTCGGTGGTTCGCCCCTCTGGTGCGGGCATCAGGTCCTGAGGCTTCAGTTCGTCAGGCTGGTTGCCCGGTCTTGCCGACGATCCCCTTTAGCCAGCCGATCAGCTCCGGACCGGCGACCGAGTCCCGCTCGAAGATTCCTGAGACCTGGCCGTTCAGCGCGCGTTTGTCGCCGGCGGTCAGCACCTTCGCGGTCAGCACCATGATCGGGATCGACCGCGTCTTTTCCTCAGCGCGCAGCGCTTCCACCACCTGAAAGCCGGACACTCCAGGCATCATCAAGTCGAGCAGGATGAGGTTCGGCGCCTGAGACCTGGCCATGTCGATCCCGGCCTGGCCGCCTTCGGCCCTCACCACGTCAAATCCCGCCGGCTTGAGCTGTGACTCGAGAAGGTCCAGGTTGGCCGGCTCGTCGTCGACGACGAGGACCCGAACCTCTTCGCGCTTGAGCTTGGAGACCAATGTGTACTGGTCGAGACGCGAGAGCAGCGCCTTGCCATCCACAGGCTTGACGAAGTAGTCGACAGCGCCCAGCGCGCGACCGACGGCAGGATCATCGACGACTGAGATCACGACGACGGGAATGTTCCGCGTCGTCTCGTCCTCCTTCAATCGGGACAGCACCTCCCAACCGTCGATCTCCGGGAGGAGGATGTCGAGAGTGATCGCTGCGGGCTTGAGCTCTCGCGCCATGCGCAGGGCTTCGGTGCCGTTGCGCGCGATCGCCATGCGAAAACCGCCCGATTCGAGATGCCGGACAAGAAGCTCCGCCGCGGCCGCGTTGTCGTCGACCACAAGCACCAGTGGAGGGTCAGCCTCGGTTCGTGCCACAGGTTCGGCGGGCAGCCGGATCGTGAACGTGCTTCCGGCTCCCTCCACGCTGGAGACGCTCACGTCCCCACCGTGCGCCTGGGCCAGGCGCCTGGTCAGAGCCAGGCCAAGTCCAGTCCCCTCAATCGGCCCGTAGGGCCGGCGTCCAAGCTGCTGGAACTCTATGAACAGCCGGCTGAGGTCTGGGCTCGCGATCCCGACACCCGTGTCGCTCACCACAATGTCGATCCAGGCACCCGCGCGCTCGGCCCTCACGGTCACGCGACCGCCCGCCGGGGTGAACTTGATCGCGTTGGACAGCAGGTTGAGCAGCATCTGCCGCAGCTTGGATGCGTCGACGACGACGTGGATGTCCTGGTCGGCATGAGCAGTCAGGGTGATGGCCTTCTGACCAGCGAGCGGATCGACGGTGGCGAGCACATCGCTGAACGCGGTCGCCACGTTGATCCTCTCCAGTTGAAGCTCCATCTGTCCCGCCTCGACTTTCGAGAGGTCGAGGATGTCGTTGATGAGGTCCAGAAGGTGCCGCCCGCTGCTGTGAATCTGGTTCATGAAACGCTTGCGCGTGACGTCATCGATGCGGCCGGTGCCATCGTCGATCAGCAGCTCTGAGAAGCCGAGAATGGCGTTGAGAGGCGTGCGCAGCTCGTGGCTCATCCTGGCAAGAAACTGACTCTTCGCAAGGTTGGCATGCTCGGCCTCATGTTGAGCGGCGCGCAGCGCCTCGGTTCGCTCGGCCACCATCGCCTCGAGCTTGTCCGCCAGGAGCCGCTGACTGCGCAGCATCTGCGCGGTGGCGATGGCGCGGGCTGCGCGGGAGGCAAGAGATGCCAGATGCTCCATGTCGTCAGGGCTGAAAGGGGCGCTTCCTTCCATTCGGTTGAGGTTGAGCCCGCCGACGACCGTGTCCTGGGCGATCATCGGGATCATCGCCGACTCTCGGACGCGCCAGCGCCGCATGTGGCGGACCTGATGCGGCGCGAGAGTGGGCGGCAGATGATCGGGGTCGATGGGGATGATGACCGGACGCCGCTCGCCCAACACCTTCTGCCACACGCCCGCCTTGTCGAGGTCGACCGCCACGCCGAGCAGAGGTCGCGCATCTTCCATGATCTGCGGATCAGGGTGGAATGCGGTCACCGGTTCGAGCTGCCGGCCATCCGGCGAAAGGAGGACAACGGCGCAGAAGTCGCCTGTGGCACGCGAGATGTGCTCGGCGACAAGGCCGAGAAGCGACTCGATGTCGGGCACCGCGTCGCTGAAAGCATCGGTTGCCGCTGCGATGAAGGCCAGGCGGTCGTCTGAGGATCCAGGCGAGACCGTTGAGTCTTGCTTAACAGGCGGCACACCGGAACTTTACTTCCGGCGACCCCCATTTACGGCCGATTTGGTCCCGGGCGGCTGTCTCGAGGACGCAGGGAGGCGCGCCCGTGCGATGTCGACGCGGTTTCCGCGCATCGGAACGCTCTCCTGGACGAGGAGATCGCGCTGCCGCCTACCCTTGGGGATAGTGCCATCCGCCCGAATGACGCGGTGCCAGGGCAGGCTCTGATGGGTGGTGGCGAGGACGCGACCGACCAGCCGCGGCGCTTCGGGGTCGATGTCGCTGTAAGCGCGCACCGAGCCAGGGGGAATCCGGCGGATCCGCTGAATGATCACGGCCATCCGCGACTGGGCCAGACTTGACGCAGTGCGCGGCTTCATCTTCGGTTTCATCTTGTTCGCCGGTCTGAGCCTGACCATACTCTCAGCGCGCCCGGGCGGATTGAGGCGTCAGCTTCGGCTGGCCGCTCGGCGGTTGCGCATCGTTCTGGTGCTGGGCGGGGTCTGGATGCTGGGGTCGCTCATCATCCGCGTCGCCTTCCCCGATGGACCGGTGTCTGACTACGGCTCGTCAGTGATCGCTGTGGTCCTGGGCGTCGTGTTCCTGTTCGTAGGCCGCGATCCGGATCCGTCGGACGTGAGGACCTGACTTCGGATCTCGGCTCATTGTGCCTAGCTGCTTGCTTCGTCCGATGACGTTGGGACGTAAGGCAATGCTTTCACCAGTTCAGCGGCCTGGTGCAGCGTCAGCTCGATCAGCTTCATCGCCTCCACTTCCGACTTGCTGAGCCGGGCGGCAACCGCGTGGCGCCGTACGCGCCCGGCCACCCGTGTCAGGTCGGTCGCCAGGTCGGTGTTCTGCTCTGAGTCGACCGTCGACCCCGCCATGAAATAGCTGATCGGCTTACCGGTGCGGCGGGCGATGAGGGTGAGCACTCGCTTGGACGGACGCGAGCGGCCGGTTTCGACCAGGTGAACAAAAGTGCGGGACACGTCTTGCTTGGCGATCTGGGCCAGGCTCAAACCGGCGGCGAGGCGCGCCTCGCGGACGCGAGCCGGGTCGACGGAAATTCCGGATCCGCGGGCTGCATGCGCCACGCTCTTGGATCGTAGTGTTAA
>VBGE01000112.1 GCA_005880345.1 Chloroflexota bacterium
GGTGGGCATCAAGACGACGCTGCGCGGCCGCCGCATGTGGTACTTCCTGGACAAGCTGCTCAACGTCGCGCTGCCCCGCATCCGCGACTTCCGCGGCGTCAATCCCGACGGTTTCGACGGGCGCGGCAACTACTCGCTCGGCCTGCGCGAGCAGGTCGTGTTCCCGGAGATCGACTACGACAAGATCGACAAGCTGCGCGGGCTCGAGGTGAGCATCATCACCACCGCCCGCAACGACGACGAGGCGCGCAGCCTCCTGACCCGGCTCGGCATGCCATTTAGAAAGAGGTAAGAGGGAAAGAGTTTGGCCAAGAAATCATCGATCGAGCGCTGGAAGCGTGACCTGGTGGCCCCGAAGTTCAAGGTGCGGTTTCACAACCGCTGCCAGATCTGCGGTCGCCCGCGCGCTTACCTGCGCAAGTTCGGCATGTGCCGCATCTGCTTCAGAACCAATGCCGCCGAGGGCCGCATCCCCGGCGTGACGAAGTCGAGCTGGTGAGGTAGTGATGGCCACAGCAGTCAAGACTCCGAGCAAGACCGTCAAGAAGGCGCCGCCTGGGATCATCTCCGACCCCATCGCGGACATGTTCACGCGCATCCGCAACGCCAACTCGGCGCGGCACGCCGAGGTCAAGGTCCCTGGGTCGCGCCTGAAGCTGGAGATCGCCCGTGTCTTGAAGGACGAGGGCTACATCGCGGGCTACGACGTGGAGGCCGACGGCACCACGCAGACGATGCGTATCATCTTCAAGTCCCGCCCCGATCGCACAAGAGTGATCTCGGGCGTGAAGCGGATCAGCCGGCCCGGCCTGCGCGTGTACGCGCGCAAGACCGAGATCCCCAGGGTGCTCGGCGGCCTCGGCATCGCCATCCTCAGCACGGCCGAGGGTGTCATGAGCGGAAGGCAGGCCAACCGCCAGGGTCTAGGCGGCGAAGTCCTGGCGTTCGTCTGGTAGCCCACAGATAAGGAAGAAGAGAAGAAGAGTTGTCGCGAATCGGAAAGCTGCCCGTCCCGGTGCCGAAGGGCGTGAAGGTCACGCTCGCGCCGGGTCACGTCAAGGTGGAGGGGCCAAAGGGCCAGCTCGAGCGCACCCTGCCGGAGGTCATCACGGTCAAGCAGAGCGACGGCGAGCTCGTCTTCGAGCGCCCCGACGACCACTTCCAGAACCGCGCGATGCACGGCCTGGTCCGCAGCCTGGTCGCCAACATGGTCGAGGGGGTGGACAAGGGTTTCATCAAGAACCTCGAGCTGGTCGGCGTCGGCTACCGCGTCGCCAAGCAGGGCGACGAGCTCGTGCTGAACCTCGGCTACTCGCACCCCATCCGCTTCAAGCCGCCGCAGGGCATCGCGATCGACGTGCAGGACCCGACCAAGTTCTCGGTGTCCGGCATCTCGATCGAGGACGTCGGCCAGGTCGCGGCCAACCTGCGCGGGCTCCGGCCGCCCGAGCCGTACAAGGGCAAGGGCGTCAGGTACGCGGGCGAGAAGATTCGCCGCAAGGCGGGCAAGGCGGGCAAGGGCGCCAAGGCCACCGCATGATCAAGCGCCAGGACCGCAAGATGAACCGCAGCAAGCGCCACCGCCGTGTGCGCGTGCACGTCGCGGGCACGCCCGAAAGGCCAAGGCTGGCGGTCTTCCGCAGCCTCAACCACCTGTACGCGCAGCTCATCGACGACGGCACGAGCCACACGATGGCCGCGGCGTCGACGGTCGACATGAAGGTCAAAGGCAACGGGATGACCCAGGCGGCCGAGGTGGGCAAGGCGATCGCCGCCAAGGCCAAGGCCAAGGGCGTCAACCAGGTCGTCTTCGACCGCGGCGGGTTCCTCTACCACGGCAGAATCAAGGCGCTGGCCGACGCCGCGCGCGAAGCAGGGTTGGAGTTCTAGATGTCAAGAAACATGGGTGGCGGCCGCTACTCGACAGGCGATCGATCCGAGCTCGCCGACAGAGTCGTCCGCGTCAACCGCGTCGCCAAGGTCGTCAAGGGCGGCCGCAAGTTCTCGTTCAGCGCGCTGATCGTGGTCGGCGACATGAACGGCCGCGTCGGCGCCGGCATCGGCAAGGCGCGCGAGGTGACGGAGGCCATCCGCAAGGGGATGGAGGTCGCCAAGCGGAACATGATCACGGTGCCGATGGTCGGCACGACGATCCCTCACGCGGTCGAGCTCAAGTGGGGCGCCGCGCGCATCATGCTGAAGCCCGCCGCGCCTGGCACCGGTGTCATCTCCGGCGGCGCCATGCGCGCGGTCATCGAGACGGCCGGGATCAAGGACATCCTCACCAAGTCGCACGGCACCAACAACCCGATCAACACCGTGCGCGCTACCCTGGCCGCGCTGCAGCAGCTGAAGACGGCGCAGCAGATCGCCGACCTGCGCGGCAAGGAAGTCGGCCAGATGGTGGGCAAGCGCCTGGCCGCCGCGCACTCCGGCAACGCATCCACGTCCCCAAGGGCTGGCGATGGGTCCGCCCCACAGAGTGGGGAGGCTGCCCCGGTAGGCGCCGGAGGGTCGACGCGTGCCTGACAAGACGCTGCGCGCGACCCTCATGAAGAGCCCGATCGGGGCCAGGCCCGAGATCCGCGCGACCGTCCAATCGCTCGGCTTCCGGCGCATGCACCAGACCCGGGAGCTCCCCGACAACCCCGCCGTCCGCGGCATGCTGAGGGCCGTCAACTTCCTGGTCGCGGTCGAGGGCGAGCCCTACGAGCGACCGAAGCGCGCCCAGTACAAGATCTGGCGCGCCCGCTCCAAGAAAAAGCACCAGAGAGGCCACTAGAGACCCATGCAGCTGCACGACCTCAAGCCTTCGCCAGGCGCGCACCGCAGGCCGGACCGCATCGGCCGGGGCACCGGCTCAGGCCGGGGCAAGACCTCAGGCCGCGGCCAGAAAGGTCAGAACGCGCGCAGCCAGGGTTTCCGCGTCGGCTTCGAGGGCGGCCAGATGCCCTTCTCGCAGCGCGTGCCCAAGCTCCCGGGCTTCAAGAACCCCTTCAAGAAGGTCTACGCCCTGGTCAACATCTCCAAGCTCAGCCGCTTCCCGGATGGCTCGAAGGTCGACGCCGCAGCGCTGCACGAGGCCGGCCTCTTCAAGGGGGACGGCGAGATCAAGATTTTGGGCGCCGGGCGCATGAAGCGCAAACTGTCGGTGGAAGCCCATGCCTTCACCAACAGCGCGCGCGAAGCGATCGAGAAGGCCGGCGGCTCTGTGAAGGTGCTGGGCGAGCCAAAAGCGCGAAAGGCGTCCAAGGCCGAAAAAGACGCCAAACCCTCGGAGCCCGCTTCTCCCCCAGACGAGTAGCCGATGAACTTCCTCGAAGCGCTCATCAACGCGATTCGGCTGCCCGAGCTCCGGAACAAGATCCTTTTCACGGGCGGCATCCTCATCGTCTTCCGCCTGTTCGCCAACATCGCGATCCCCGGCGCCAAGCAGTCCGCGCTGAGCCTCCTCTTCAACCAGCAGGCACTGCTCGGGCTGCTCGACCTCTTCTCCGGAGGCGGCCTCTCGCGCTTCAGCATCGTCGCGATGGGCATGAACCCCTACATCAACGCCACGATCATCATGCAGCTGATGACGGTGATCTCCGAGCGCATCAAGGAGATCCAGAAAGAGGGCGAGATGGGCCGCCGCCGCATCCAGCGCTGGAGCCGCTACCTCACCGTCGCGCTCGGCGCGGGCCAGGCCTACGGCTTCACGGTCCTGTTCCAGAACACCAACCCCGCGATCCTGCCCGCGCTCGACTGGTTCCAGCGACTGCAGATCATCATGGTCCTCACGGCCGGCACCGTCATGCTCATGTGGTTCGGTGAGCTCATCACCGAGTACGGCATCGGCAACGGCGTCTCGCTGATCATCTTCGCCGGCATCATCGGCCGCGGCCCGCAGGGCATCGCGTCGGTGTTCAGCGCGCACTCGACCGGCGGCGGCCTCGCCGACTACGTGCCCTTCATCATCTTCGGCGTGATCGCCCTGCTCATGACCGCGGTCATCATCGAGGTGCAGCAGGCGGTGCGGAAGATACCCATCCAATCGGCGCAACGAGTCGCCGGCGGCCGCGAGGTGGGGCGGAGGGCCAGCTTCCTCCCGCTCCGCGTCAACCACGCGGGCGTCATCCCGATCATCTTCGCGATCTCGGTCATGTTCCTGCCGACGATCGTGGCCAACTACTTCAACGCCGCGCCGCCTGATACGTGGTACTACCGCGCGGCCCACTGGATCCAGGGCAACTTCGCCCCGGACACGGCCAACCTGCCGATGGCGATCACCTACAACGGTCTCTACTTCCTGCTGACGTTCGGCTTCACCTACTTCTACACCGCGATCACGTTCGACGTGAACGAGGTCGCCGACAACCTCAAACGCTATTCGAGCTTCATCCCGGGAATCCGCCCGGGACGTCCGACCGCGGACTACCTCCAGGCCGTCATGAATCGCGTCACCTTCGTCGGCGCGGTGTTCCTGGGGTTCATCACCGTCATCCTGCCCATCGGCACAGCCAAGATCTCGGGCATTCCGCATCAACAGATGTACCTCGGTGGCACCGCGATCCTCATCGTGGTCGGCGTCGCGCTGGACACGATGAAGCAGCTGCAGACGCAGCTGGTGATGCGCCAGTACCGAGGCTTCATCAAATGAAAAAAAGCTCCTCCCCATTTATGGGGAGGTGGCCCGAAGGGCCGGAGGGGCTGGTTCAAATGACAACTTTCACCTCCCCGCTCGCCGGGGGCCGCGCCCCTGCGGGGCACGGTGGGGGTGGGGCGGTCCAAATGAGAACTTTCACCTCCCCGCTCGCCGGGGAGGTCGCCCGGCGAAGCCGGGCGGGTGGGGCGGTCCGAATTTGAACCTCCTCCTCTACGGCGCACCCGGCAGCGGCAAGGGGACCCAGGCCAACATGCTTCGCGATCATTTCGGCATCCCGCACATCGCCACCGGCGACATGCTCCGCGCGGAGATCCAGGCCGGCACGCCCCTGGGCCGCCAGGCCCAGCCCATCCTGGCCGCGGGCCAGTACGTCTCGGACGGCATCATGATCGGCGTCGTCCGCAGCCGGCTGGGCAAGCCCGACTGCAAGCCGGGTTTCATCATGGACGGCTTCCCCCGCACGGTCCCCCAGGCCGAAGCCCTCGACGGGCTGATGGACGAGCTCGGCAAGCGCTTCGACCGGGTCATCTACCTGGAGGTGCCGGTCGACGAGCTCCTGCACCGGCTGTCCGGCCGCCTGGTCTGCCCGCGCTGCCAGCGCACCTACCCGCCGGGGACGGC
>VBGE01000113.1 GCA_005880345.1 Chloroflexota bacterium
CTTCGCCACAACGAGGAGGGCGCCGCCAGGCGGGCCGCTGCCGTGAGCACGGTCCCGGTCGTCAACGCCGGCGATGGCCCGGGCCAGCATCCGACGCAAGCGCTGCTCGACCTTTACACCATCCGTGAGGAGCTCGGCCGCATCGACGGCGTGCGCGTGGCGATGGTCGGCGACCTGGCCAACGGACGCACGGTCCGTTCGCTCACGTACCTGCTGAGCAAGTTCAAGGACATCAAGCTGTGGTTTGTCGCGCCGCCGCAGGTGGCGATGCGCGACGACCTCAAGGCTCACCTCGACGAGCACCACGTGCCCTGGGTCGAGACGCAGGACCTCGAGTCCGTGCTGCCCGAGGTCGACGTCGTCTACCAGACCCGCATCCAGAAGGAGCGCTTCACAGACCCTGAGGCGTATCAGGCGGTGAAGGGCGTCTATCGAATCGACAAGGGCTCGCTCGAGCTGATGCGCAAGTACGCGGTGCTCATGCACCCGCTGCCCCGCGTGGATGAGATCGCTCCGGAGGTCGATGCCGACCCGCGGGCGGCCTACTTCCGGCAGGCGCGGAACGGCCTGCAGATCCGGATGGCGCTCCTCGACAGGTTGCTGTCATGAGCGTCACCGAAGGCAGCCTGAAGGCAACGGTGATGGACGCCGACCAGATCCGCCGGTCGCTGCATCGCATCGCACACGAGATCGTCGAGCGCAACCGAGGTATCGATGACGTCGTGATCGTCGGCATCGTGAGCAAAGGGGACGTCCTGGCCCAGCGCCTGGCCGCGGTCCTGGCGAGGATGGAAAAGTGCCAGGTCCCGTTCGGCCGTCTCGACGTGACGCTGCATCGCGACGACCTTCACCTTCGGCCGCCCGATGGTCGCCAATCGATGAGCGAGATGCCAGAGATCAACGGCAAGGTGGTGGTGCTGGTCGATGACGTGATCCATCACGGCCGGACAGCGCGCGCCGCGATGGACGCGGTGATGGACTTTGGCCGGCCGCGCGCGATCCAGCTCGCGGTGCTCGTCGACCGCGGCCATCGGGAGCTGCCGATCCGCCCCGATTACATCGGCAAGAACGTGCCGACGGCCGACGCCGAGCGCATCGAGGTCTTGATGCAGGAAGAGGACGGAATCGACCAGGCGGTGATCGTTGCGGGCTAAAACACACGCCGCGCTCGTGTTGGAGGACGGCCGCGCGTTTGTCGGCGTGCCGCTCGGCGCCGACGTGGTCGGCGAGGGCGAGGTCGTCTTCAACACCGCGATGACCGGATACCAGGAGGTGCTGACCGATCCGTCGTACGCCGGGCAGATGGTGTGCATGACCTACCCCCTGCAGGGCAACTACGGCGTGCGCGATGCAGACGCCGAGTCGGCGCGGCCGTGGGCCCGCGGGCTGGTGGTGCGCTGGGCCTGCCCCTCGCCGAGCCATCATTCGAGCGAGGCGTCGCTCGACGAGTACCTCCGGCGGTGGAACGTGCCCGCGATCGCGGAGATCGACACCAGGGCGCTCACGCGGCACATCCGGATGCACGGCACTCAGCGCGCTGTCCTGGTCCACGAGGCGGCTGCGCCAAACGAAGCGAGGCTCGCCGACCTGGCCGCCGCTGCAAAACGCGTGGCGCCGCTGGCAGAGCAGGACCTGGTCGCTCAGGCATCTCGGACCGAGAAAGAGGAATGGCTCGAGCCACTCCCGGCAGAGCTGGGCACCCGCCGGCGCAGTGATGGCGAGGGGCTTCTTGTGGCCGTCATCGACTACGGGGTCAAGGCCAACATCCTGCGGTCGCTCCGCGAGCGGGGATGTCGTGTCGTCGTGCTCCCACACACAGCCACGTGGTCGGACGTGCAGGCGATCGGCGCGGACGGCCTGGTCCTGGCCAATGGTCCAGGCGACCCGGCCGTGCTCGACGCGCCGGTCGAGCTGGCACGCCAGGCTCTGGGCCGCATCCCGCTGTTCGGCATCTGCCTGGGTCACCAGATCCTGGGCCGCGCGGCGGGGGCGACCACGTCGCGCCTCCCGTACGGCCACCATGGCGCCAACCACCCCGTCAAAGACCTCGACACGGGGCGTGTCCACATCACAAGCCAGAATCACGAGTTCCAGGTCGACGCCGCGTCGATTCCGGCAGGCGACTTTTACGTGTCCCAGCGCAACTTGAACGACGGTTCGGTCGAGGGTCTCGGCCATCGCCGCCTGCCGGCCTTCAGCGTGCAGTACCACCCCGAGGGCTGTCCCGGACCACAGGACAACCAGCACCTGTACGACCGGTTCATCGACATGGTGCGCAGCGGCGCCCCCATGGTGAAGGCGGTCGCGGGGATGCAGGAAGAGCCGCGTCCGCGCAAGGTCCTCATCCTCGGGTCCGGCCCGATCGTCATCGGCCAGGCCGCGGAGTTCGACTACGCCGGGACGCAGGCGTGCAAGGCGCTGCGCGAGGAAGGCATCGAGACCGTGCTGGTCAACTCCAACCCCGCGACGATCATGACCGACGAGGACATCGCCGACCGCGTATACCTCGAACCGCTGACGGTCGAGGCGGTGACCAGCATCATCGAGCGCGAGCGACCTGACGCGCTGCTTCCGACGCTGGGCGGACAGACCGGGCTCAACCTGGCCACAGACCTCGCCACGGCCGGCGTGCTCGACCGGTTCCACGTGCGCCTGCTTGGCGCCACGATCGAGACGATCCGCAAGGCCGAGGACCGGCAGGCATTCAAGGAGATGCTGGCGGGCATCGGCGAGCCGGTGCCGCTCTCGCGCGTCTGCGAATCACTCGAAGAGGTGAAGGACTTCGCGGCCGCGACCGGCCTGCCTCTGGTGATCAGGCCCGCCTACACCCTCGGCGGCACCGGAGGCGGCTTCGTCACGAATGACGACGAGCTCGAACGCGTGGCCATGCGTGGCCTGGCTGCGTCGCCCATCCACCAGGTGCTGATCGAGCGGTCGCTGTGGGGCTGGAAGGAGATCGAGTACGAGGTCATGCGCGACGGCGCGGACACTTGCATCACGGTCTGCAACATGGAGAACCTCGACCCGATGGGCGTGCACACGGGCGACTCGATCGTCGTTGCGCCGGCGCAGACCCTCTCCGACCGCGACCACCAGATGCTCCGCTCATCGGCCATCCGCATCATCCGCGCCCTCGGCATCGAAGGCGGCTGCAACGTCCAGTTCGCGCTCGATCCGCGCAGCTCGCAGTACTACGTGATCGAGGTCAACCCGCGTGTGAGCCGGTCCTCGGCCCTCGCTTCGAAGGCGACGGGTTATCCGATCGCGCGAGTGGCGGCCAAGGTCGCCGTGGGTCGACGGCTCGAAGAGATCCGCAACGAGATCACCGGTCGGACCTTCGCGGCGTTCGAGCCCGCGCTCGACTACTGCGTGGTCAAGATCCCGCGCTGGCCGTTCGACAAGTTCCCCGCCGGGGACAGGCGCCTGGGCACGCAGATGGCGTCGACAGGAGAGGTGATGGCACTCGAGCGGACATTCGAGGCCGCACTCGTCAAAGCCATGCGCTCCCTCGAGCAGAAACCACCTGCGGCCTGGGAGCTCGGCCCGGAGACGATCGACGCGCCGAACGACCGCCGGCTGTTCGCATTGCTGAACGCGTTGCGGAACGGAATCGAACCCGATTCGCTGGCCGAGCGCAGCGGCATCGACCGGTGGTTCATCGACAGGCTCGCGAACATCGTGCGCCTGGAGACCGAGGGCGACGTGCGCGAGCTGCGCCGGGCCGGTTTCTCCGACACGTTGATCCGGGCGCTGCGGGGCGATAACGTCGAGCCCGCGACCCCGACCTACAAGCTCGTCGACACCTGCGCCGGCGAGTTCGAAGCCGCCACGCCCTACTACTACTCCTGCTGGGAGGAGGAGTCGGAGAGCCGGCCGGTGGAGGCCACGACCGAGCTCGTCATCGGGTCTGGACCCATCCGCATCGGCCAGGGCATCGAGTTCGATTACTGCTCGGTCCACGCCGCGTGGGCGCTGCGCGACGCTGGAGTTCGCGCTGTGCTCGTCAACTCCAACCCCGAGACGGTGTCGACCGACTTCGACACCTCGGACCGCCTGTACTTCGAACCGCTCGACCTCGACGGCGCGCTGCAGGTCGCGCGCAGCGAGGGCGTCGCAGGGGCCCTGGTGCAGTTCGGCGGCCAGACCGCCATCAACCTGGCCGAACCGCTGCACGACAACGGCGTGACGATCCTCGGCTCGAGCGTCGAGGCGATCGACCTGGCCGAGGACAGGCGCGCTTTCGCCCAGGCCCTGGAGGCGATCGGTGTCCCGCAGCCTCTCGGTGGCACGACCACCACCGTGGAGGAGGCCGAGGCGATCGCAGCCGCCACGGGTTATCCGGTTCTCGTGCGTCCTTCTTATGTATTGGGCGGCCGCGCGATGGAGATCGTGCACAACCGCGACGAATTGCGGCGCTACATGGTGTGGGCGATCGGTGCGCTCCCGCGCGGGCAGGTGTTGATCGACAGGTACCTGCAGGGCGTGGAGGCGGAGGTCGATGCCATCTCCGACGGCGAGACAGTCGTCATCCCCGGCGTGATGCAGCACGTGGAGCGTGCGGGCGTCCACTCGGGCGACTCCTACGCGGTGTACCCGGCGCCCGGCCTCGAGCGCGGAGAGATCGACCACATCGTCGACTACACGGTCCGCATCGCGCGCCACCTCCGGCTGCGCGGCCTGGTCAACGTGCAGTACGTGGTCCATCGCGGTCGCGTCTACGTGCTGGAGGTCAACCCCCGCGCGTCGCGCACGGTGCCATTCCTTTCCAAGGTCACTGGAGTGCCGATGGTGAAGCTCGCGACGAACGTGATGCTCGGCCGCACGCTGGCCGAGCTTGGCTGGAAGACCGGGCTCGTTCCGCGGCGCGACCTGGTGGCCGTGAAGGCTCCGGTCTTCTCGATGAACAAGCTCGCCAAGGTCGACTCGTACCTCGGTCCCGAGATGAAGTCGACCGGTGAGGCAATCGGAATCGCGCGGACGCTCAATGAAGCGATGCGCAAAGCCTTCGCCGCTTCGGGCATGCACGTCGAGCGCGGCAGCGCGGCGCTGCTGACCATCGCCGACGCCGACAAGCCGGAGCTGTTCCCGATCGTCTCTCGGCTCATCCAGCTCGGCTGCAAGATCGTCGCCACAGAGGGCACCGCGAGTGCGCTGCGCGCGGCCGGCTTCTCGCCGCGCGTCGTCGCGAAGATCGGCGAGGAAGGGCCGACCGTCGTCGACGTGATCGTGCGCGGCGAGGTGCAGCTGGTCATCAACACGATGTCGAACATCTACGAGGACCCAGGCGACGGCAACCCGGTCTTCAAGGACGGTTTTGAGATCCGCCGAGCGGCCGTCGAGCGGCGCATCCCGTGCCTCACCTCGCTCGACACCGCCGCGGCGCTGCTCGAGTCCGCTGTCAACGCGCGCGATGTGATGGAGGTCCGGACGATCGGCGAGTGGCGCGACAGTGTTCCTGCTTGACGCGCCCATAACGGGCCGGCGCCAGGTCGCGCGCGGCATGTTCGTCCTCGCCATGCATGCGCCTGAGATCGCCGGAGCGGTTCGCGCGGGCCAGTTCGTCAACCTCGGCTGGTCCCCCG
>VBGE01000114.1 GCA_005880345.1 Chloroflexota bacterium
CCTTGCAACATCGTCGGCTGGCCCGCAATATTGGCCCTGCCTTACCTGTGTGTGCCACCCGGCGCCGGGCTCTGATTCTGGGAGGGAATCGAAAGGAATGAATTTGGGTAGTTTTTCACGCCGCCTCGGCCTTGCCGTCGTGGCGACTTTCATCGTTGCTGCGTGTGGCGGTACGTCTAACAACACGTCCGCCTCGTGCAGCGAGTCGACCGCCAAGACCGCCACATCGGCGACGGCCTGCGGCGGCATGGACGCCCTCGTCGCGGCTGCCAAGGCGGAAGGGAAGTTGAACATCATCGCCACGCCGCCCGATTGGGCGAACTATGGCGAGGCGATCAACGGCTTCCAGGCGAAGTACGGCATCAAGATCACGTCTGACAACCCGAACGGCAGCAGCCAGGACGAGATCAACGCGGTCACCCAGCTCGGGACCAGCAGCCGCGCCCCGGACGTGCTCGACATGGGCAAGGCCGTGACGCTGGCCAACACCCAGCTGTACGCGCCTTACAAGGTGGCGACCTGGGGCGACATCCTCACCAGCCAGAAGGAGTCGACCGGGCTCTGGTGGCAGGACTACGGCGGCTACATGTCCATCGGCTATGACTCCAGCAAGGTGCCGGCCATCACGTCGATCGCCGACCTTCTCAAGCCGGAGTTCAAGGGCAAGGTTGCCCTCAACGGAAACCCGAAGCAGGCCAACGCCGCCCTCAACGGCGTGATGATGGCCAGCCTGGCGAACGGCGGCAGCGCGGATGACATCAGCAAGGGGGTGGCCTTCTTCCACCAGCTGAAGCAGCTCGGCAACTTCTCCCCGGTGCAGGCGACCACCGCCACCGTCAAGAACGGGACGACCCCGGTCGTCTTCGACTGGGACTATCTGTCGTCCTCGCACGGCACCGACGTTCCGTCGTGGAAGATCTTCGAGCAGAGCAACGCGATCCTCGGCGACTACTACAACCAGGCGATCAACAAGAACGCCCCGCACCCTGCGGCCGCGCGACTGTGGGAGGAATACCTCTACAGCGACACGGGCCAGAACGACTGGCTCCGCGGCAAGGCCAGGCCCGTGCGGATGGCCGCGATGGTCACCGCTGGGACGATTGACAAGACGGCGGCGGCAGCGCTGCCGGCGGTCAACGGCACGCCCGTCTTTCTGACCGACGCACAGGCGGCCAGCGCCAAGAACTACCTCACCGCTAACTGGGACACGGCAATTTCTTGACGATCGCCGGCGCACCGGCGATAACCACTAGCGCCGGCCGCCCCGTGGGCGGCCGGCGTCTTCCACTTGACTGGCTCGGCGCCGTTCCCTTCCTGGTCTACGTTGCGATCTTTCTGTTTCTGCCGACCGCGATCATCGTGGGCGGTTCGGTGCTCGACGCCAACGGCTCGCTGACTCTGGTCAACTTCGCGCACCTCTCTCGCGACTACATCGTCAAGACGACGCTCAACACGATCGGTCTGTCCGCCGTCACCGCCCTCGCCGGCGCGACCTTCGGAGCACTGCTCGCCTATGCGATCGCCGTAGGCAACCGTGAAGGATTGGTGCGGAGGCTCACCCTGTCGGTGAGCGGCGTGCTGGCCCAATTCGGAGGTGTCACGCTCGCCTTTGCGTTCATCGCAACCATTGGGCCGGCTGGGTTCCTCTATCTATGGCTTGCCGAGCATCACGCGGACATATACGCCCACAGCCTCTGGCTCTTCGAGCTGCCGGGAGTCGCGCTCGTATATCTGTACTTCCAGATACCGTTGATGGTGCTCGTGTTCCTGCCTGCGCTCGACGGCATCAAACCGCAATGGCGGGAGGCGACCGAGAGCCTGGGCGGAGGCACGTGGCACTACTGGCGCTATGTGGCCGGGCCGCTGTTGGCGCCGGCCTTCCTCGGGGCGACCCTCCTCCTTTTCGCCAATGCCTTTTCGGCCTACGCGACCGTGAACGCCCTGATCAACCAGGGTCAGCCGGTCATCTCGCAGCAGATCAGCGGCGCGCTCAGCGGCGAGGTCGGGACGTTCGAGCCAGGATTCGCCAAAGCGATCGCCGTCGAGATGGTCATCATCGTGACGGCGGTGACAGTGCTCTACTCGCTGCTGCAGCGAAGGACGTCTCGATGGCTGCAGTGAGACGCGGCGTCCAGGGCACGAGACGCCTGAAGCTGCAGGTCTTTCGCATCATCGTCTTCGTTGCAGCCGGCCTGTTCTTTCTGGTTCCGATCGGCGCGATGGTCGAGTTCTCGACTCGCGGGGTCGGCGACCAGCCACGGACGCTGGCCGCCTGGCAGTCGATCGGCACATACCCCGACCTGGTGGCCGCGATCACCGCCTCACTGGAGCTTGCAGCCATCACCACGATCGCGATGCTCGTGCTCCTGGTTCCGACCATGGTGTGGGTCCGTCTGAAGCTTCCACGCTTGAATCCCATCATCGAATTCATCTGCCTCCTGCCGTTGACAATCCCGGCGATCGTCCTCGTGGTGGGTCTGTTTCCCATCTACAACTGGATGGGCACCAACTTCAGCGACTCGATCCTGACCCTCTCCATTGCGTACGTCGTCCTGGTGCTTCCTTACGACTATCGCTCCCTTGAAGCCGGACTCGCCGCGATCGACGTCAAGACACTTACCGAGGCTGCGCGCAGCCTCGGCGCCGGATGGTTCACGGTCATGTGGCGCATCATCGTGCCCAACATCTCGAGCGCCATCCTCAACTCCGCTTTCTTGTCGGTCGCGCTGGTGCTCGGCGAGTACACCATCGCCAACAACCTGCTGTACAACAACCTGCAGGTGGAGATCGCGATGCTGGGACGTGCGAACGCCGGCGTTTCGATTGCGGTGGCGGTGGCCTCCTTGCTCTTCGCGTTCGGGGTGCTCGTGCTCCTTTCGTTTTTCAACCGCGGTCGAGGCAGGCTGCAGCTGGTCGAGCTCCAGCAGGTCATGCGGACGGAGCGCGGGTGATGCCAGAGCGCACGGGCGTTGAGGTCCGCCTCGAGAATCTGCAGCGCCGCTATGGCGCGGTGGTTGCGCTGGACGACCTGTCGCTCACCATCGCCCCGGGCGAGCTCGTCGCGCTGCTGGGACCCTCCGGATGCGGCAAGACCACGGCGCTCCGACTGCTCGCGGGCCTCGAGGATGCCGATGGCGGTCGGGTCGTGATCGGCGGCGAGGATGTGACCGGGCTGCCGGCCAACCGGCGGAACATCGGCATGGTGTTCCAGGCGTACTCGCTGTTCCCGCACATGGTCGCGTGGGAGAACGTCGCCTTCGGTCTGCAGATGCGGGGCGTAGGTTTGGCCGAGCGCAAGAAGCGCGCGATTGACGTGCTCGAGCTGGTCGGCCTCTCGCGCTTCGCCAATCGATACGCGAGCCAGATGTCTGGTGGCCAGCAGCAGCGCGTTGCCCTGGCGCGCGCTCTCGCGATCAGCCCGCAGGTCCTTCTCCTCGACGAGCCACTGTCAGCGCTCGATGCGAAGGTCCGCTCGCGGTTGCGCGACGAGATCCGCCGGATCCAGCTCGAGGTCGGCATCACGACGCTGTTCGTGACCCACGACCAGGAGGAGGCACTCGCCATCGCCGACCGTGTCGGCGTGATGCAGAGCGGACGGCTGGAACAGCTTGGCCCGCCGATGACCGTCTACTCGCGTCCGGCCACACCTTTCGTCGCCGACTTCGTCGGCCTGACCAATCGCATCCAGGGCACGGTCAGCCGCGGCTCGGTGGATGTGCGTGGCGCCACGATTCCGCTGGTCGACTCGAGCGTACCGGATGGTCCCGCGACGGCCCTCGTTCGGCCGGAAGCGGTGAGCCTGGTCGGCAACGGCGAGGCGCAGGAAGGGCCGCTCATCGGGACGGTGATCGCGGTGGCGTTCCTGGGCGCCACCAGCCGGGTCACTGTCGACCTGGGCGACATAACCGTGCTCGCACAGCTCCCGACGTCGGCCGCCGCGGAGCATCCGGCCGGAACCAGAGTCAAGCTCGCGCTGCGCCCCGACCCGGTGCTCGTCGATTCTCACAACTGAGCGACGGCTAGGCGCCGGAGAAGCACTACGGCGCGGCAGTAGAGCCGCATACCGTGGGGTGGCCGACCTGCCCGGCGAGCCTCACGCCCAAGCTCCGAACGTTGCGCGCGCGATCGCGTGCTTCGCCCACCTGACAGACCTTCACGTCACCGACGCACAGTCGCCGGGCCGTTTCGAGTTCCTCAACCGCGAATGGAATGACCCGCGCTTTCGCGAGCTGCTGACGATGCAGCGTCCGCAGGAGATGCTCAACACTCACGCGGTCGCGGCCATGGTGAGCGCCATCAACCGGGTTGGAGTGGGACCGATCACCGGAGCGCCTCTGCAGCTTGTCGCGATGACCGGCGACGCCATCGACAACACGCAGCGCAACGAGCTGACCAACGCCCTCGCGCTGCTCGACGGCGGCACAGTGCGCCCCGACTCCGGCGCCCGGGGCTACGAAGGCGTGCAGCGCGCCGACTGGGCC
>VBGE01000115.1 GCA_005880345.1 Chloroflexota bacterium
GAGGGCATCCTGGAAGATGACGGCCGGTGCGGCCCCCAGGGCGCCCACGATGTTGGCGTAGTCAGCGTCGTTGATCGCCTGGGTCACGCCGATCAACAGGATCCAGCCGGCGATGAGCGAGACGATGATCGACCATACGATGCCCCGCGGGCCGCTGACGGCTGCGTTACGCGTCTCCTCCGTCATATGCGCCGATGCGTCATAGCCCGTGAACGTGTACTGAGCCATCAGAAGGCCGGTGAGGAAGACGTAGATGGAGGCGCCCGCGAAGCTGAAGCCGGTCAGGTTGACGAACTTGGTGAAGACATACGACGGCGACTGGTGGTACTTCGAGAACAAGAACAGGACGGCGACGATGATGAGCACGCCGGCGATGTGCCACCAAACCGATATGTCGTTGAGCAGCGCCACGAGGCTCACTCCGAAAGTGTTGAGGAGTCCGTGGATGAACAGCACCACCGCGTAGACGGCGATGATCGAGATGCGAGGCCCTATGTCGGTGCCGGCATTCAATGGGTTCGGCCAGGACGAGATGAACAGGCTGAGGAAGTAGTTGACGAAAAAGGCGAGCCCGAAGTCGATGCCCGCCGTCACCGCGACCTGGCCGAGCAGGTTGAACCAGCCGGTGATCCAGCTCCACCCGGCGCTGCTCTTGCCGCCGAGCTTGGCCGCCCAGTAGTAAAGGCCGCCTGCGGTGGGATAGCTCGAGCACACCTCCGCCATGGCCAGCCCGACCAGGATCACCATCACACCCACCAGCGGCCAGCCGATGTTGATGACGGCCGGCCCGCCGTTGCTCATGCCGAAGTAGAAGAGCGTCAGGCAGCCGGAGAGGATCGAGATGATCGTGAACGAGACGGCGAAGTTCGAGAAGCCACTCATCCGGCGCAGCAATTCCTGCGCATAGCCCATGCGGTGAAGTGTGTCGACGTCCGAGCTGTGAGCCTCGACGCTCATAAAGGTGCTCCTCCCTAGTAGCCTCTCCCTAGCGGCTTCGTAGGCGAAGCTAACAGTCGCCTGATGAGTTGTCAAGGATGTTCCCGGGAGAGGCGGATTGGGGCAGGATGTAACAAACATAACGTCGCGCGATGCAGGTGACTCCCGCGTCGGCGAGCTCGTCCGCCAGCGCCTGGACAGCCTCAGCCCTGCCGAGCGCCGGCTCGCCCGGGTGCTGCTCGCCAGTTACCCCATCGCCGGCCTCGAAAGCGTGGCCAGGTTTGCCGAGCGGGCCGGCGTCAGCCCGCCGACGGTGACCCGCTTCATCACGAAGCTCGGTTTCCGGGGCTACCCGGAGTTTCAGGAGAACCTGCGCCACGAGGTGCAGGCGCGCCTGAGCTCGCCGCTCGCCCGATACCGAGACGAGCCCAAACGTGAGTCCCCGGTCGATGACGCGCTGGCCGTGTGGACCAGCAACCTGAAGAGCACCGTCGAGCTTCTGTCCGCGCGCGACATGAAGGAGGCGGTGGAGCTGCTGGCGGACGTGCGGCGCCGCGTCATGGTCCTGGGCGGGCGCGTGTCGGCCACGCTCGCGCGCTACCTCGCCGGCCAGCTGCACCTGCTCCGGCCTGGCATCGGCCTGGTGGATGCCGAGCGAAGCGCCCCCGCTCAGCAGCTCATCGACATGCGCAAGACGGACGTCCTGGTGGTTTTCGACTACCGCCGCTACCAGCCGGACACGATCGAGTGCGCGCGCCTGGCGGCGGGGCGGGGCTGCAGCGTGGTGCTCTTCACTGACCCATGGCTCTCGCCGGCGTCCGCCTTCTCGCGCCAGGTGCTGGTGACCAGCGTCGAGACGGTCGGCCCGTTCGACTCGCTGGTGGGCGCGATGGCGGTCGTGGAGGCGCTGGTCGCCGCCGTGCTCAGAAGACTGGGACCGCGGGCCGAGGCGCGGATGCAGAACCTGGATCGGCTGCGAGCCGGCGACGTGCTTGGCGGCTCGGATCCGGGCGCGTAGGCAGCGCCGCCGCAGCGCGCAGGGCGCGGAGCTGCATCACCTTGATCGCTCCGCATGTCCTGCCCATCTCGCCGGCCGTCTCTCGGATCGAGGAGCCCTTGAGGAAACGCAGCTCGAGGACCTGGCGATAGTGGTCGGGCAGCGCCGACAGGGTCGCTTCGAGCCACGCGGCCGACTCGTTCGATGGTTCGGGCGAGGCGTGGGCGGCCGGATCGGCCACCTCGTCGCCCAGCTCGGACTGGGGCAAGCGCAGGCGGTCTGTCCAGAACACGGCCAGCACCGACCGTGCGGTCGAGAACAGGTAGGCCCGGACCGAAGCCGGGGGCGCTCCCGCCCGCAACCTGGGCAGTGCCTTCACGGCGACCTGCTGGGTCAGGTCCTCGGCGTCGAACCGGTTGCCGACGCGGGCGAAAAGGAACGCATAGATCCGCTCGAACTCTTCGACCGGCGTGTACCCAACCGAGGCCGATTCCTCGTGGTCGAGATACATGTGGACGAGAATCTCGGGTTCGCAGGAGCTATTCCATATACTCGCCCCGATGCCCGAGAACGAGACGGACTGGACCGACGATCTCCTGCAGAGCTGGTCGGCGCTCCAGCCGGGTTTCGAGGTCGGCCCCTATGAGGTCACCGCCCGGATCTCCCGCCTGGCCCTCCACATCGCCCGCCACCAGGAGCAGGTCTTCGGCCGTTTCGGCCTGAACCGCGGCGACGTCGGGGTGCTGAGCGCGCTGCGGATCGCGGGACCGCCCAACCACCTCTCGCCGACGCAGCTGTTCAAGGGCCTGATGCTCTCGTCGGCGGGGATCACGAGCCGGCTCGACCGTCTCGAGAAGCGCGGTCTGGTCCGCCGCATCCGCCATCCCAACGACCGGCGCGGCGTGCTCGTCGAGCTGACAGAGGAGGGCCGGTCTGTGCTGAACGACGCGGTCGCTGCCAACACGGCCGCTGAGCGCGACCTGGTGGCGGCTCTGGACGGCGACGACATGCACGCGCTTGCCCGCCTGTTGAAGAAGATGCTTGCCGCCGTCGAGGCATAGCATTCAAGGCGTGGTCATGGAGGCCGTCAGGGCATTGTCGGCGGCGGAGATCACCGAGCTGTGCCTCCGCCACACGCTGTACGACTGGTCGGCCCAGACCGGTCTCCACCCGCTCCCGGTCACGGGCGCGCAGGGCGTCTACTTCCACACCGCTGACGGACGGCGGTTCATCGACTTCAACAGCCAGCTCATGTGCGTCAACGCGGGCCATGGCGACCGCCGCATCATCGAAGCGATCAAAGCCCAGGCGGAGCAGCTCCCCTACATCACCCCGTTCGCCGCGCACGAGTCGCGCGCCAGGTTGGGGGCCAAGCTGGCCGAGCTGCTGCCCGGGGACATCGACAAGGTCTTCTTCACGCTCGCCGGTGCGGACGCCAACGAGAATGCGATCAAGATCGCGCGCACCGTCACCGGCCGCGGCAAGATCCTCGCGCGCTACCGCTCCTACCACGGCTCGACAGGCAGCTCGGTCCAGGCCACCGGCGACCCGCGGCGGTGGGCCAACGAGGGCGTGACGTCCGGGGTCGTGCACGTGCTCGATCCGTATCACGGCATCCAGCGCGGCTGGGACACCGTTGAAGAAGCGCTGGCCGATCTCGAAGAGACGATCCAGCTCGAAGGTCCTGCCACGATCGCCGCCTTCATCCTCGAGCCGATCGTCGGGACCAACGGCATCCTGATCCCGCCCGACGGCTACCTGCAGGGCGTGCGTGCTCTGTGCGACAGGTACGGGATCCTGATGATCTGCGACGAGGTGATGACGGGCTTTGGCCGCACCGGTCGCTGGTTCGCGGTCGACCACTGGGGCGTCGTGCCGGACATGATCACGATGGCCAAGGGCCTCACGAGCAGCTACGTGCCGCTGGGCGCAGTCGGCATGCGGCCGAAGGTCGCGGCGTACTTTGACGACCACGTCTTCTACGGCGGCCTCACCTACAACAGCCACCCGCTCGGCTGTGCCGCGGCACTGGGCGCCATCCAGGCATATGAAGAGGACGACATGGTCGGCAACGCGGCGCGCATGGGCGAGGTGCTGGCGCGCCACCACAAGATGCTGCGCGACCGGCATCCTTGCGTCGGTGCGACGAGGTCGATCGGGCTCTTCGGGTGCCTCGAGCTGGTACGCGACAGTCAGACGCTCGAGCCGCTGGCGCCGTTCAACGGGACGTCACCGGAGATGAAGGCGATCTCGCAGGCGCTCCTCGCGGCGGGCATGTACACGTTCGTGCGGTGGAACACGATCATGACCAACCCTCCGCTTTGCATCACCGAGGCACAGCTCGACGAGGGTTTCGAGATCCTCGACTCCGTCCTTGAGATCGGCGACCGAGCCGTCCGCGACTAGGGATCTGCAGCTAGGCAAGCTGCAGGCCGGTTTGAAGGAAGTCCTGCGCACGAACGCGTTCTGGCGCGCTCGCCTGCACGACGTGCGTGGCTGGGACGATTTCGAGCGATTGCCGCTGACCGAGAAGTCGGAGCTGGTTGCCGACCAGGCATCACATGCCCCGTTCGGCACCAACCTGACCTATCCACTCGAGCGCTACGTGCGGATGCACCAGACGTCCGGTTCGAGTGGTGACCGGCCCCTCCGCTGGCTCGACACAGCGGAGTCGTGGGCGTGGTGGGAGCGCATCTGGGCCGAGCATGTCTATGGCGCAGCCGGCGTGACCGCGGCCGATCGCATCTTCTTCGCGTTTTCCTTCGGGCCGTTCATCGGGTTCTGGTCCGCGTTCGGCGGGGCGCAGCGCCTGGGCGCTCTGTGCATCTCAGGTGGTGCGATGACCAGCGAGCAGCGTGTGCGCAACATGATCGACCTTGGCGCGACAGTGCTGATGTCGACGCCGACGTACGCACTTCGCCTGGCCGACGTGGCGAGCGATCTCGCCGTCAACCTCCCAGCCGGAAGCGTCCGGACCACGATCCACGCCGGCGAGCCGGGCGCCAGCATCCCATCGACACGCGCCGCGATCGAGGCGGCCTACTCTGCTTCCTGCTTCGACCACACCGGGATGACCGAGCTCGGCCCGACAGGGTTCAGCTGCTCCGCGCGAGACGGGGTGCACCTGGTCGAGTCGGAGTTCATCTTTGAGGTCTCGGACGACGGGGAGCTGATCGCCACCAACCTCGGACGCTGGGGCATGCCGTTGATCCGCTATCGCACGGGGGATCGCGTGGTCGCGTCCCGCTCGCCTTGCTCCTGCGGCAGCCCCTTCTTGAAGCTTGCGGGCGGAATCCAGGGCCGGGTCGACGACATGCTCACCGTTCGGGGCGTGAACCTGTTTCCTTCGCAGGTCGAGGACATCGTGCGGAGATACCCGGAGGTGACAGAGTTCGTCATCGCATCAGGAACGCTGCCCCGGTCAGAGTTGAAAGCGCGCCGCATCGTTCGCGTCGACCTGTGAGGCCGCCGGAGTGAATATCGAGCTAGCGCCGTTCGTTCGCTCCGACGACTTCGGTCAGCAGGGTCAATAGAGAGTCCCGTTGTCGCGAATCGAGTGCGCCCACCAGGCGGTTGGTCATCGCGTGGGTCCGCGGGATCAGCTGCTGCACGGTATGGAGGCCTTTCGCGGTGAGCGTGATGGTCTTGCGCCGGCCGTCGCGCGTGTCGCGTGCGGTCTGGATTAGACCGCGGTCGGATAGTCGAGCCACCACTTCGGCCATCGTCGAGCGGTCGAGCGACACGCGCTCACCCAGTGTTCGCTGGTCGAGCTTCGGATCCGCGTACAGCGCGTTCAACGCCGCGAACTGGGGCGACGTGATCGTGTGCGACACCTCCTCGTCCCACAGCATGTTCATCACCTGGACGGCACGCCGCATCAGGTGGCCCGGGTGCCGCATCAGGTCTTCGGGTGGCACTCCGTCAGCCGTCCGTTTCTTCACGCTTGGCCCCCACCACCCGGTATCCCACCGGCATCAACCGCAGGCCCAGGCGCTCCTCGACGGTCCCC
This sequence comes from Chloroflexota bacterium, assembly GCA_005880345.1. Classification (GTDB taxonomy): domain Bacteria; phylum Chloroflexota; class Dormibacteria; order Dormibacterales; family Dormibacteraceae; genus 40CM-4-65-16. The sequence goes on from VBGE01000115.1 coordinate 5,943, forward strand.
CACAGCCCGCGGGGCAGGGCCAGCGCGAAGACGGCCGCGGTCGCCCCGAGACCGACGAGGTACCAAGGCCCGCCTTGAGTGAAAGTGGCCTGGATCGCGAAAAGCAGGATCGCGCCCAGGATCGGACCCTCGAAAGTGCCGAGGCCGCCGACGAGGACCATGAAGATCATGTAGGCGGACCATTGGACGCTGAAAACGGAGCCGGGCTCGATGAACAGCGTGTTCGCAACCACGAGCACCCCCGCAGCGCTGCAGCCGAAGGCAGCCAGAACGAAGAGCAAGCGCTTGCGCGACGCGACCCTGACGCCAATTGAACGCGCGGCATCCTCATCGTCTCGAATCGCTTGCAGCGAAACACCCAGAGGTGAACGCAAGAGAAGGAACAGGGCCGCGAGGAAGATGACGGCAAATCCCAGCGCGAGCCAGAACGTGTACGCCTGCCGGAAATTTGGCTCGTACTGATTCAGCTGGATCAACGAGATGCCCGTGCCGGCTCCGAGGTTCTGATCGAGGCGCACGACTATCGAAGCCACCTCCGCGATGACCCACATGCCAATCGCAAATTGAGCCGCGCGCAGTCGGAGCGCGAACAGGGAGATCGGCACTGAGATGGCTCCTGCGACGACCGTGGCCACCAGCATCGCGGCGTACGGAGGCACGCCGAGATTGGCGAAAAACACCGTCGCGTAAGCACCCATCCCAATGAACGCCTGCTGGCCGACGGACAACAGGCCGCCGTAGCCGGCGAGCGCGTTCCACATCGCGGCGAGCAGGACGAGGATCAGCAGCGTCGTCAACTTCTGCACGACGTCCGGATCGAAGATCAACGGCACGGCGGCCAGGATCACGACCGACACCGCGAGGCCTCCCGTGAACACGCGAGAGGTGCGCGTCCAGCGCTCGACCTTCATCGGGCAGTCCTCAGCACGACCCGCGCGCCTCCAAAGCGGGCGACCAGCACGGCCAGGAACAGCAGGTGCCCCGCCAGAACCGCAAATTGGGGGTGGATCTGCGCGCCGAGAGTCTGTGCGATCCCGAGTGCGATCCCTCCCAGGAGGGTGCCCCAGAGCGAGCCCATGCCACCGATCACGACCGCTTCGAACGCGAAGATGAGCTGCGTCGGGCCGCTGACCGGGTCGAACACCGAGCGAATCCCGAGGAACAATCCACCCAGAGCCGCGATCACGACCGCCAGCGCAGTGGCGCTCGCGTAAACCGCCCGGCTGTTGATGCCCACCAGCTCGGCAGCATCGGCGTCCTCCGCTGTAGCGCGCATCATCCAGCCGAGGCGGGTGTTCGAGAGCAGGAGCTGCAGGGCGCCGAAGACGACCACCGCGGTGACCAGGACCAGCACGCCGAGCGCCGACACCGACAGCCCGCCGGTCACCTGCCAGCTCGACGTGGTCACGGCGCCTGCGCTCCCGCCCAGGGAATGGACGTCCGGCGAGAAGGCGAGCTGCAGCAGGTTCTGGATCACGATCGACAGCCCGAATGTGGCCAGCAACGGGGTCAGGATCCCGGCCCGCAGGCTGCGCTCGAGCACGCTGAAATGGAGCGCGTATCCGAGGACAACCATCACCGGCAGTGCGATGAGAAACGCGACAAACGCGGAGACGCCGGTACGGTCGACGATGACGAGCACGATGTAGGCGCCAAGCACCGCCACGTCGCCGTGCGCCAGGTTGATGATCCGCATCACGCCGAACATGATCGAGAGCCCGCAGGCGAGCACCGCGTAGAAGGCGCCGAGGAAGATGCCCTGCAGGATCGCGTTCAGGATCGTCATGCGGGGCGCTTGAGGCCGAAGTACGCGCTGACCACGCGGTCGCGGTCCAGCGAGGCGGCCCGTCCTTCGAGCACGACGCGGCCTTCGAGCAAGCAGATGACGCGGCCCGCGACCTCGAGCGCGCGGGTCAGGTCTTGCTCCACCAGGACAACCGTGGCTCCCTCGCCGATGATGCCGCTCAGGCTGCGGTACACGGCGTCGACGACAACCGGAGCCAACCCGAGCGAAACCTCGTCGAGCAGGAGCAGGCGCGGGTTGCTCATCAGCGCGCGACCGATGGCCACGGCCTGCTGCTCCCCGCCCGAGAGATTGGCGGCGAGCGCACGGCGGCGCGGTTGCAGCATGGGGAACACCTCGAGCACTGAGTCCACGCTCCAGCGGCCCGGACGTCGCGACGCTGCGACCCGAAGGTTCTCCATGACTGTGAGACCGCCGAACAGTCGCCGGCCCTCAGGCACCAGGGCGATGCCTCGCGACACTCTTCGATGGGCCGGCATCGAATTGATGTCTGCACCATCCATAAGGACGCGTCCGCCATGGGGCCTGTGTGCGCCGGCGATCGCGCGCAGCAGCGTCGTCTTGCCGGCGCCGTTGGCGCCGATGAGCGCAACTGTTTCGCCCTGTCCGACCTCGAACGAAACACCGCGGACTGCCTGCAGCAGGCCGTAGCGGCAGTCCAGCTTCTCGACTGCAAGCAGCGTCACCTTCCGCTGCCCAGGTACGCGTCAATGACCGCCGCCTGCGAGACCACTGATTCCGGCAGGCCCTCCGCGATGATGCGGCCGGCGTCCATGCACACGAGCCGGCCGACCACCTGCAGCAGGACGTGCACGATGTGCTCGATCCACAGCACGGCGATGCCACGGTCCCTCAGGCTGGAGATCGTGATGACCAGGGCTTCCGATTCAGCGTCGGTCAGGCCGCCGCCGATCTCGTCGAGCAGGAGCACCGACGGCTCGGCGGCCAGCGCCCGCGCGAGCTCCAGGCGCTTGCGCTGCAGCAATCCCAGGCTCTCCGCTCGCCGGTTCGCCAATGGCGTCAGCGCGGTCTCGTCCAGGACGCGCAGGCACAGGTCATAAGCCTCCCCGCCGCGACGGCGGCCCTGCGCGGTCGCCGCGACCAGGACGTTCTCGAAAACCGTCATCCCGGTGAATGGTCGAGGCACCTGGTGCGTGCGGGCGATGCCGAGCCTGCAGCGCTCGGCCGCCCCTTTCGCGGTGACGTCGCGGCCGCGAAACTCCAGGGTGCCGGCGTCCGGGGCAAGCGACCCGGCGAGGACGTTGAGCAGCGTCGTCTTGCCGGCCCCGTTCGGGCCCACGATTCCGACCGCTACGCCCGCATGGAGGGCGAGGTCGACACCGTCAAGCACCGCCAGCGCGCCGAAGCGTTTGCGCACGCCGGCCGCGGCGAGGACCGCCGCTTCCAATTCCGTCAGCCGGCGGTGTAGGGCTGCAGCTGCGACGCGACCGGTACGTTGGGGTCGGACGAGTTCTCGCAGATGACGAAGTCGATCGGCCACTTCGAGGCGCCCTGCTTCCACTGCCCGCCGATGATCGGCGTGCTGACTACGTTGGGCACAGCCGCGGTGCCCGGCCCGAAGTTGGGATTCTTGCTCCAGTCGAGGTTGCCGACAGAGGTCTCGACGGCCAGTGTCTTCATCGCGTCGCGGACCTTCGCCTTGTCCTTCGGGTTTCCGCTCGCCTTGAGGACGGCGTTCGCCACGTCGAACAGCGAAAGACTCGCGCCCAGCTGCTGGTTCCACTGCTTGCCGCTCGACGATTCGTAGCCGTCGCCCAGCTGCTTGCTCGTCATGCCGGTCAGGGACGATTTGTAGGGCCAGGTCGGCGCCCAGTAGACGCCCGAAGCCAGGCCGTTGCCGATCGGAGCCAGTGCTGTGACCTGGGACGGAAAGAGCCCGGTCTTCGCGATCTGCCCGATCTTCACATGGCTCGTGTAACCCTGCTGCTTGGCCTGGCGCCAGAACGTGGCGAAGTCAGGAGGTATGGGAAAAGTGTTGAAGATCTGGCAGTCCTCGGCGATGAACCTGGCGATCTGCGCGCTGTAATCGTTGGTGCCGTCCTCGTAGGGACCGGGGTCGATGATCGTGTAGCCGGCACTCTTCAGCAGCGGCGCGAGGGCGCCCCGGATCGCGTTGCCGTCCGCATCGTTCGGATACATGACCCCGACCTTCTTGTTGGTCGGCACCTGCGGCCAGAGGTGGGTGTACGCGAGGAAGAACTGCAGGACGCCAAAGCAGTAGTGATAGGTCCATTTGAACGGCGATGGCTGGCCGACCTTGCCTCCGCGGCCGAGGTACCACGCCTCCCACGGCACCACGGTGGAGATGCATGGGACGCCCGCCGCCTCGCACGCATCTGAAACCGGGTTCACCGTCTCCGGCGTCGACGTGGCGAGCATCAGGTCGACCTTCTGGGACTGGATCAGGTCGTTGGCGACCCGTGCTCCGACCGAAGACGTCGACTGGCCGTCACGCGACACGATCTCGACGGAGTAGTTGGTGCCGCCGATCGACAGGCCGCTCTGAAAAGCCTTTCGGGCCAGGCCGATGACGTAAGAATCGGGCTCGCCGAAGCCTGCCGCAGGACCGGTGATCGGGCTGACGTAGCCGATCTTGATGCTCCCCGAGGTCGTCGATGTATTCGATGTGAGGCACGATTCCAGAGCGCCCGGGACGGCCAGGCCCCCCAGGACCAGGCCGGTGGTCTTGAGCATCTCGCGACGTGTGATGGTCACCTGACTTCCTCCCTTGATCAGGCCTGGCGGCAAATTGCTCCGTGTACCGACGATCGGAGTTTGCGCCAGTTCATAATGGCCGTCAAGGGTGCCGACGGAGCTGGATTTCGAGCCGCCCTACCTGTTTCCTGACTACCGCGCGACGCGCCTGCGTGCACCGCGCCACGAGCCCGTGCGCCTGCCCGACGAGTGGTTCCACCACACAC
>VBGE01000116.1 GCA_005880345.1 Chloroflexota bacterium
CGGAGGCCGATGATCAGGTTCTTCGCGTGCGAGGAAGACCTTTCAGACGAGTCGCCCGACGTGCCGGTGCCGGATGAGGTCGCCACCGGCAAAGAGCCCTTCCTCATCATCGGCGCGATAGCGGGCGGCTAGACCGCCCGGCCCGAAGAGCCAGTACAGAAACCACAGCTGCAGCACCACTAGGTGTACCCCGGGCGGAGCGGCACCGGCCACACCTGCTCGGAGTGGATCACGTACCGCTGGGTGGCGAATGCCCCTGCCCACAGGGGCCAGCAGGTTGTCAGGGTCAGGTGGTAGCCGTTCTGGTCGGTGACGAGCGCGGTCCGGTTGTCGGGATTCACGATCTCCTCATCCGTGACTCGGTAGCGGTACACCCCATACCTGGTTTCGAGGTCGATCTCGTCGCCTTTGGTCAGCTGCGGGAAGTTGATCCAGTACACGTTGTGCGCGGCCACCCCGACGGTGCCGGGATCCCCCGGCCAGCGAGTCGTCGGATAGTGGCCCGGACCCGCGTAGAGCACGCCGCTGTCGACGCCTTCCTTGATCGCGGCGAAATAGTCGAGCTTGGGGATGCGGATCGCAAAGTCTATGCCGTCCACCGGGCGCTTCTGGCCGGCGTCGACCACCCGGGGCGCCGAGTGGGCGGCTGGGGCCTGGTAGCGCCACACATCGTTGAGCCGCTGTTGTTGCGAGACCCCGTGCCACATCCCGTAGCCGAAGTTGCCGAGCAGCGCGATGCCCGCGATCAGGCACAGGGCCCACACGGCCGTCAAAGGCTGTACCCAGCGGGTGGGCATCTTGCTTCTAGAACGCCCGACAGGGCGCTAAAGGATGAAGTAGAAGGTCGCTCCCTCTCCGAGGGCCCCTTCGGCCCAGATCCGCCCTCCGTGGCGATTGACGATGCGGCGGGCCGTGGCCAGGCCGATGCCTGCGCCGGGGTAGTCGCTCTGGCTGTGCAGGCGCTGAAATGCACCGAAAAGGCGGTGCGCCTCGATCATGTCGAAGCCGGCCCCATTGTCCTTGACGAATATTCGAGTCTCACCGTCCACGACCTCGCGGCCGATCGTGATCTTCGGCGAGCGCTTGCCGCCGGTGAACTTCCAGGCGTTGTTGATCAGGTTGCCCATGAGGATCCGCACCAGGCGCTGGTCACCGGAGGCGGTGACTTCCGGGGCGATCTTGACCTCCACGTTGTGGTCGGGACTCTCGGCCCTGAGCTCGTCCACCAGCTGGCGCGACAGCGCGCTGACGTCTACGTTTTCGCGCTTGATCTCGCCGCTGGTCAGGCGGAAGAGCATCTGCAGGCCGTCGAAGACCGAGGTCATGCGGCGGCTCGCCTCGCGCATCTTCTGCAAGTACTCGGTCGCGCCGGCATCGAGCCGCTTGCCGTACTTCTCGAGCAGCTTCTCGCTCAGGTCGTCAAACGCCACCAGTGGTCCTCGGAGGTCGTGCGAGACGGAGTAGCTGAACGCCTCCAGCTCGCGGTTGATCGCTGTCAGCGCGATGGTGCGCTCCTCGACCAGCGTCTCGAGCTGCGTCCGGTAGCGGCGCAGCTCCTGCTGGGCGCGATACAGCTCGATGAACACAGTCACTTTGGCCCTGAGGATCGCCGGCACCACCGGCGCGAACACAAAGTCGACTGCGCCGAGGTTGTAGCCGTGGCCCATGTCGGTCTCCGCCTGGTCGAGGGCCGTGACGAAGATGACCGGTGTTAGCTCAGAGCGTGGCCTCTGCCGGATCAGCTGCGCGGTCTCGAAGCCGTCCATGATCGGCATCCGTACGTCGAGCAGGACGACGGCGAACTCGTTCCGCAGCAGCTGGCGAAGCGCGTCCGCCCCGGACGACGCCTCGATGACGTTCTCATCGAGCGGCGCGAGGATGGTCCGCAGGGCGAAGCGCTTCGTCGCATCGTCGTCGACCACGAGCAGGTTGACCTTGGTCTTGGCGGCTGCTGCCGTCGCTGTGTTCTCGGGTGCCTCGCGGCGGGCCCTGGTCACCATCTCATCTTCCGGTACAGGCTGACCCCGTCTCGCACCTGCTCGTAGTGGTCGCGGTCGGGGCAGTAGAGAAGAGATTCGCGCTTGCCCAGCGCCATGAAGCCGCCGCGCACGAGGCTGTCGTAGAAGAGCCGGTGCGCGCGCTCCTGCAGCGAGGCGCGGAAATAGATGAGGACGTTGGCGCAGAGAATCATGTGGAAGTCGTTGAACGATCCGTCGCTCACGAGGTTGTGGTGCGCCCAGGTGATGCTGGACTGAAGCCGCCGGTTCAGTCGCGCGCTCCGGCCTGTCACCGTGTAGTGGCCGGCCAGGGAGCGCCGGCCGCCGGCCAGCTCGTAGGACTCTTCGTAGCGGCGCATCCTCTCCAACGGGTAGGTGCCGAGCCGTGCCACCGCGAGCATGTCCTCGTTGATGTCCGTGGCATAAAGGCTCGTCCGGTCGAGCAGTCCCTCCTCCTCGAGCACGATCGCCACCGAGTACACCTCCTCGCCTGTTGCGCAGCCCGCAATCCAGATCCTGGACGACGGGTATGTCCGAAGCAGGGGCAGGACGTCCTCGCGAATCGCGCGGATGAGCTCGGGGTCGCGGAACATGCCGGTCACGTTGACCCCGACCATGTTCAGGAAGCGTTGCATGCACGCGGCGTCGTGGAGGATTCGGTCCTGGTACGCGGACACGGTCCGCACGCCTTCGCGCGACATCGCGCTGACGAGCCCGCGCCGGAGCGGGCTCAGGGCGTACTCGCGGAAGTCGTAGCCGTAGCACAGGCGGATGCCTTCGAGGAGAAGGCGAATCTCAATCTCCTCGAGCTCCGTCCCTGTGCCTTCGATCTGCAGTGCTGTCCCCGAGCTCGACCTCACTTGACGAGCCAGGACCGCAACATCGACAGCAGATGTGCGTTGTTCACGGGCTTGGCTATGTAATCGGACGCCCCCGCCTCGATACATTTCTCACGGTCTCCCTTCATGGCCTTCGCCGTCAGCGCGATGATCGGACGAGCGCCGAAGGAACTGAGCTCTCGCATCCGCGACATGGTCTCGTAGCCGTCCATCTCCGGCATCATCACGTCGACGAGCGCGAGGTCGATGTCATTGGGTTCATGGAGAAGCTCCAACGCTTCCTGGCCGGAGTCGACCGAGACAACCTCCATCTGCTGCCGCTCGAGCATCGCGGTCAGGGCAAAGATGTTGCGGATGTCGTCATCGACGACAAGGACCTTCCGGCCCGCCAGCGCGATGTTCGCGGGGTCGCTCCCGTTCATGCTTGCTTCGGTTTCGTCATCCGCGTCATCCGCCTCACCTCCGTGCAGGATCGCTGAGATTTCCTGCTTGAGGCGCTCAGGCGAGCGGGCGTCCTTGATCACGATGCTCTTGGCGGCTTTGCCCAGCTTGAGCTCTTCCTTGCGAGTCAGGTCCCTGGCGGTGTAGACGAGCAGCGGCGTGCTGCCGAGCGTCTTGTTCGCCTGTAGCTCTTCGATGACCCGCCAGCCAGACATGCCCGGCAGGCCGAGGTCCAGCACGACGCAGTCGAACCTCTCTCTCGCGAGCAGCTCCAGTGCCTCGTCGCCACTCGAGACGGCCACGGTGCTGACGTCGGCTGCCGTCATCAGGTCTTCGATGTAACGCTGCTGCACCGGGTCGTCCTCGACCACGAGCAGCGTCTTCACGGCGTCGCCCGCCGGGCTGCCGCCGTTGGATTCGGCGCTCACCGCCTGCCATGGCGCGCTGCCGCCGGCGCCCACCAGCGCCGGCTCACGCATCTCTAGAGGTTCCGCCGGCGCAAGGCGCCGCTTCGCCGGCGCTATCAGTGGCAGGTATACGGTGAAGATGCTGCCCACGCCGGGCTCGCTCTGGATCCTGATGTCGCCGCCCAGCAGCCGCGTGAGCTCGCGGCAGATGGACAGGCCCAGACCGGTGCCTCCGTACTTGCGGCTGGTCGAGCCGTCGGCCTGCAAGAAGGGCTCGAAGATCGAATGTTGCTTGTCGAGGGGGATCCCGATGCCCGTGTCGATGACTCGGAACGCGATGACCTGGGAGGCACGATTGAGGCCGTCGTTCGACGGGCTCCAGCCGGAGCTCGCCATTTCGGCGACAAACTCGACCTTACCCTTCTCGGTGAACTTGAACGCGTTGCTGAGCAGGTTGTTGAGGATCTGCTGCAAGCGCTGCGGGTCGGTCGGAATGGACTCGGGCAGCCCGGACCGAAGGTCGATCGCGAACCCGAGCTTGGTGGCTTCGGCGACGTGGCGGAAGGTCCGCTCGAGCATTGGCTTCAGCTCGCCGATCGGCCAGTTCGTGATGTCCAGCGCTACCGTGCCGGATTCGATCTTCGACAGGTCGAGGATGTCGTTGATGAGTTTGAGCAGATCCGTGCCCGACGACCGGATGATGGTCGCGTACTCGATCTGCTTCGGCAGCAGGTTGCCGTCGGGATTGGCCGCCAGCTCCTGCGCCAGGATCAAAAGGCTGTTGAGCGGCGTGCGCAGCTCGTGCGACATGTTGGCCAGGAACTCGGACTTGTAGCGCGACGTGAGGGCGAGCTGCTCTGCCTTTTCCTCAACCAGGCCCTTGGCGCTCTCGACCTCCATCCGCCGTTGCTCGATCTCTGCGTTCTGCTCGGCCAGCTGTCGGGCCTTCTCGGCCAGCTCCTCGTTCGTGTGCTGCAGCTGGTCCTGTTGGCTCTGCAGCTCGGTGGCCAATGACTGGGACTGCTTGAGGAGGTCCTCCGTGCGCGAGTTGGCCTCGATGGTGTTGAGGACGATGCCGATGCTCTCGGCGAGCTGGTCCAGAAAGTCGATGTGCGTCGGGCTGAACGGCTGGAACGAGGCGAGCTCGACGACCGCGCGCACCTCGCCCTCGAAAAGGACCGGCAGCACGATGATGTTGACCGGCCCGGACTCGCCGAGAGCCGAGCTGATCTTGATGTAATCCCTGGGTACGTTCGTCACGACGATGCGCTTCTTCTCGAGCGCACACTGCCCGACGAGACCCTCGCCGAGCATGAATTCCATGGGCACGTTCCTGCGCTGCTTGTACGCGTAGCCTGCCTGCAGGGCCAGGTGCGCCGGGCGGCCGTTGGCGCTGACCATCCCGTAGAACACGCCGTGCTCGGCCTGGACCAGGGGCGCCAGCTCCGACAGGATCATCTTGGAGACGGTCATCGGGTCACGCTGGCCCTGCAGCATCCGGGTGAACCTCGTCAGGTTGGTCTTCAGCCAGTCCTGCTCCTGGTTCTTCTCCGTGGTGTCGCGAAGGTTGCCGATCATCTCGTTGATGTTGTCCTTGAGGTTTGCCACCTCTCCCTTCGCGTCGACGCCGATGGATCGGGTCAGGTCGCCCTTCGTCACAGCGGTGGCCACCTCGGCGATGGCGCGCACCTGTGTGGTCAGCGTCGCGGACAGCTGGTTGACGTTGTCGGTGAGGTCGCGCCACGTGCCGGCCGCGCCAGGCACGTTGGCCTGCCCGCCGAGCCGGCCTTCCGCGCCGACCTCGCGGGCGACTGTCGTGACCTGCTCGGCGAAAACCGCCAGCGTGTCGGTCATGCTGTTGATGGTGTCGGCGAGCTCGGCGATCTCGCCCTTGGCCTCGAGGGTCAGCTTGCCGCGCAGGTCGCCGTTCGCAACCGCGGTGACCACGCGAGCGATGCCCCGCACCTGGTCGGTGAGGTTGCTCGCCATCGTGTTGACGTTGTCGGTCAGGTCTTTCCAGGTGCCGGCGACGCCTTCGACCTTGGCCTGGCCACCGAGCTTGCCGTCGGTGCCCACCTCGCGCGCCACGCGCGTCACCTCTTTGGCGAACGCGTTGAGCTGGTCGACCATCGTGTTGATGGTGTTCTTGAGTTCGAGGATCTCGCCCCGGACGTCGACGGTGATCTTCTTGGACAGGTCGCCCTGCTGGACGGCAGTGGTGACCTCTGCGATGTTGCGCACCTGGCTGGTCAGGTTGCCGGCCATGAAGTTCACGTTGTCGGTGAGGTCCTTCCACACGCCGCCGACGCCTCTCACGTCTGCCTGCCCGCCGAGCTTGCCGTCGGTGCCCACCTCGCGCG
>VBGE01000117.1 GCA_005880345.1 Chloroflexota bacterium
CGAGTCGCAAGCCCCGAGCGACCGCGCAGCCGCGGCGTGGGCTGCCGCCTTCACCGCCGATGACGCAACTGTGGCCGCATCGATGCGCGACCCTGAAGCGTCCGTGCGCCTGGAGGCGATCCGCAGCTTCGCCCGGATGAAGGGCCAGGTCAGCGACGTGGCCGAGCCGCTGATCGCCTGTCTTCGCGATCCCGACCTGGCGGTGCGCCGCGAGGCGTTGAGCCAGGCGATCCGCTGGACGCCGCCCGCGGAAGCCCTGCAGCCGTTCGCGGAAGCGCTGGCCGAAGGGCTGGCCGGTGGCGACCGCGATGTCCGGCGCCTGGCCGCCGAGGCGATGGCCGCCCAGGCGCCAGAGGCCCTGAACCTCACCCTGCCGCTCCTGCTGGCACACGACGAGACGTCGGCCGCGGCGGTCGAGGCCCTGATGCGGAGCGGCCGGCCGGAGCTGTTCCAGCAGGCGCGGAAGCACCTGGTCGGGCGGCTGTCCAGCGCCGTGCAGCTGGCCGCCCTGTCGGCGCGGGTGGGTCGGGCGATGCGCAGCGTGGACGGCGACGTGGCCGCCGGCTACGCGCTGCTGCGCATCGGGCTCGAGGACTACGTCCGCGGCGCGGCAGATGCCGCGCTGGCGGCGATGCGCGCGCTCCACGGCAAGCGCGGCTTCGCGACCGTCGAGCGCGGCCTCGGTTCAGGACATGCGCAAGCGAGGGTGGAGGCGCTGGAGACGTTGTTAAACTTCGGCCCGGGTTGGCTGGCCACCCCATTGGCCCGCCTGCTCGAGCCGGATTCGTTCGACCCGGTTCTGGCGCGGCCCCTGTCGCAAGCCGAGCTCGAAGGGCTCGCCGGACATGCCGACAGGTGGGTTCGCGAAACGGCGGAAGCGGCGGTGCACGGACTGAATGAGCAGATGAAAGAGCTGATCGCGCTGAAGCGGGTGCCGCTGTTCAGCACGCTGACCTTGGACCAGCTGTCGAGCATCGACAGCCTGATGGTCACGCGCCACTACGTGAGGGGCGAGTCTGTGTTCCGCAAGGGCGACGCAGGCTCGGAGCTATACCTTGTCGTCGAGGGCGAGATCCGCGTCCACCTGGACCGCGACGGACGCGAGGTGACGTTGGTGAGGCATGGGCCAGGTGGCGTGGTGGGGGAGATGTCGGTGTTCGACGACCAGCCGCGGTCGGCGGGCGCGCAGGCGGCCACCGACACGACAGTCAGGGTCCTCCGGCGCGACCGCCTGCATGCGATCGTCAACGAGCATCCCGAGGTGCTGCTCGAGTTCATCAAGAACCTCAGTCAGCGGCTGCGCGCGATGGACGCGAAGCTCGAGTCGGAGGTGGCAGAGCCTCCGGCGGTTCCGGCCACCTCTCCATAAATGGGGAGGAGCCGTGCAGGCTCCTCCCCTCCTCAGGCTACGGCTTGATGTTCTGGTTCACGTGGAAGAGGTTGTCCGGGTCGTACGCCCGCTTCACCTGGACCAACCGGTTGTAGTTCTTCCCGAAGTTCGCCGGTGCGCGGCCCTGGTCATCCTCAGCGGCGAAGTTGATGTATCCGCCTTGCTCGGAGAGAGGCGCGGTCGCGTCGTAGTAGTCGCGCACCCACTTGATGTTCGCCTTGTTTTGATTGGGATCGGGCCACATGCCGGCGATGACGGTCGCGAAGTTGGCGTCCCGATGACCAAAGGCCGTCGCGTCGGAGGCCACGCGGTGGCACGCCCCGTTGATGGGGTAGATGTGCATCGTCGAGTTGACGGCTGGGACCTTCGGACCGTTCTCGATGTGCGCTTGGATGGCGTCGTCGGTGAGCTCCTTGACGAAGTTGGCCTTCCAGTAGTGCTGTAGCCCTGGTGGAACCAGACCGTCAAAGGCGCTGTTCAGCGCGGGGTAGGGCATGGGGCCGACATGCTCGGCCACGACCGGCGCGACGTCATGGAACGGCTTGAGCGCCTTCTCGCCTTTGTCCAGCGGCCCCGCCCAGCAGGCCACCATGGCGATGAACGTATCCCCATGACGCTTCTCGGGGATGAAGGGAAGGGGAGGGGCGATCTGAAATGCGGGGAAGCAGCCCATCTCTTCAGGAGCGTCTTTGATGTAGTCGCGATAGAAGCGCAAGACGTCACCGATGTGCTTCAGCTCAAAGAACATGGGACCGCCGTAAATGTCCTTGACCGGGTGCACACGGAACTCGAGCGAGGTCAACACTCCGAAGTTGCCGCCTCCACCGCGGATGGCCCAGAAAAGGTCTTCGTTCTCTCTCTCGCTGGCCATCAGGAATCTGCCATCGGCAGTGACAACGTCGGCCGAGACCAGGTTGTCGAGCGAGAGGCCGAACCCACGGGTGAGATAGCCGATTCCGCCGCCAAGGGTGAGACCGGCGACGCCCGTGGTCGAGATGATGCCTCCCGTCGTGGCCAGCCCAAAGGGGTAAGTCGCGGCGTTGAAGTCGCCCCAGGTTGCCCCTCCTTCGGCCCTTGCGGTTCGCTTTTCCGGGTTCACCCGCACGCCGCGCATGCGAACGAGGTCGATGACGATGCCGCCATCGCAGGTGCCGAAGCCGGGGACGCTGTGGCCGCCGCCACGTATGGCGAGGTCGAGGCGGCCCTCGCGGGCGAAATTCACCGCAGCGATGACATCGCCGGCGTTCACGGCACGCACGATCACCGACGGACGCCTGTCGATCATCGCGTTGTAGACGAGGCGTGCCTGCTCGTAGCCTTCGTCGTCTTTTGTGATCACATCGCCTCGCACCTGCTGCCGCAATGTGTCGAATGTCAGAGTGGCCATGCTTCTCCTCTACCGGACCATCCGCGGTCGTCCTGAGGGAGACGTGACCCCGCCCGAGCGTCCGGAAGGGCAGAGTCTAGTCCCTAATTGGGAATTCGGCAGAGGAAACCTATTCGACTGCGTCGGGACGGACTTCTATCTTCTTGCGCGCTTCGTCCAGGCGCTGGGTGGAGATGCGAAGGTAACGCGTCGCGTCTTGCGCAGCCTCAACCGCCTCCTCCAGAGAAAGCTTGTCCGACTCGAGCCTCTTCAGGGTCGCTTCGAGCTTGTCCATCGCCTGCTCGTATGTGAGGTCGTCCATCAGGCCCGGACATCCTCGACCCGGGCGGCGAGCCTCCCGGATCCAAGCTGGATGGTCACGTCCTGGTCGACCGCCGCGTCCGCGGCCGTTCGCAGGATGGCTCCGCTGCCGGCATCGCGCGTGATGCTGTAGCCGCGAGACAGCACGGACTCCGGACCCAACGCGACCAGGCGCTGGCGCTGGCCCTCGACGCGGGCAGCCTCGTGGGCAAACCGAGACACCAGACTGCGCGTGATGCGTTCGCGCCCACCGGTTGCGGTAAGCCTCGCATGGCTCATCCGGAGCCGCAGCGTCAGCGCGGCGTGCATCCGCCTCTGCTGGTCCCGCACCAGCTGCTCACGACGCTCGAGCTGGCGCATCGGGCTCAGCCTGGCGATATTGGCTCGCGCTCGGGCCAGCCGATCGGACTCCTGCCTGAGACGGCGTTCGATCTCGCGCTCCAGCCGCCGCCGGCGCTCGCCAATGTTGAGGACCAGGTCCGACTTCTTCGGCACCACGCGCGCGCCGGCCTCGGTCGGGGTGCGGCATTCCGCATCACCGACCAGGTCCGCGATCGTCCGGTCCGACGTGTGGCCGAGCGCGGTGACGACCGGCAGCCCGGAGTCGAGAATCGCGCGCGCGACCAGCTCGGTGTTGAAGGCGTACATCTCTTCGAAGCTGCCGCCGCCACGGGCCAGCACGATGACGTCCGCCAGCCGCTCGTCGTTGCACCGCCGCAGGGCGCGGGCGACACTCATAGGGGCGTTGGCTCCCTGCACCTGGACCGGGTAGACGACGATCCCCATGTTCGGGTAGCGCTCCCAGATCGTCTCCTGGAGGTCGTGGATGACGGCGCCTGTCGGCGAGGTTAGGATCGCCACCGAGCGCGGCAGGAACGGCAGCCTTCGCTTGCGCTCCGGCGCGAACGCGCCCTGGCTCTCCAGGCGGCGCTTCAGCTCTTCGAGGCGCGCGCGCAGCTTGCCCACGTCGTCGAACTCGACCTGGTCGACGACGAAACGGATGGTCCCGTACTGCGTCCAGTAATCGACCCGACCGCGGAACAGGAACACCTGTCCGTCTTCCGGCAGCGTCGTCACGCGCCGCGCGTCGTCGGCGTAGATGAAGGCGTTGATGAGGCTCTGCCCGTCGCGAATGACAAAGCTGTAGTGGCCCTTGCCGCCCTGCTTCATGCCGCTCACCTCGCCTTTGAGCAGGAGAGCGGTCAGCGGGCGCACGGCACGCCGGATCTCATTGGCGAGCTCGGTCACGGTGAGCGGTCGCCGAGCTTCTTCGGGCTTGAGCATCGGGTCTAAAGCTTAGGCCGGGCCAAATGTCCGGTTAGTCCGGACAAAGGGCGCCCATCTCTCTGGCGAATCTCGGATAGTCCGGACTATCCGGCTGGGTCAGCCCCCGATCTGGGACATCGACTTGGCCGGCTTGATGAAGCCTGGCTTGTTGATGAGGTGACCCTCTTCCTTGCGCCAGATCGCGGCCTCGATCACACCACCGAGGTGATCGTCCGACACGCCAGAGCGCATCAGGTCGCGCAGCGGCGTCTCGTGCAGCGAGAAAAGGCAGGTGCGCAGCCCGCCCTCGGCGGTCAGGCGGACGCGGTTGCACGTCGTGCAGAACGCCTGGCTGACCGAAGAGATGAAACCGACCCCGCCGGAAGCACCGTCAGCGAATGTGTAGCGCGTCGCCGGGCCGGGCCTGGTGTCCTGGAACGGCACCAGCGGGAACTGGTCTTCGATCTGCTCCTGGATGCGGCGGCTGGGGACGACCTGCTCGTTGGTCCAGATGTTGTCGCCGTCCAGCGGCATGAACTCGATGAACCGGACCTCGTAACCCTCTGCGCGCGCGAGGCGCGCGAAGTCGACGACCTCG
>VBGE01000118.1 GCA_005880345.1 Chloroflexota bacterium
GGTCAGGACCTGCCGAACGAGGAGATCACCCTCGGCCAGATCGGCTGCGTCCTGGGCACGCACACGGGCCCGAGAGCACTGGGGATCGTCTACCTCAAGAAGTAAGCGACAGGTTCGCGGCAAGCTTCACGTCGTGCCCCGGGAGGGGCCAGACGCGAAGGATCGGCGGCGTCACCGCGATCAGCCGGGGCAAAGCCTTCACCACAAGCCGGAAAAACCGCTCGTGGCCCCGTCCCCACTTGAGGCCGTACTGCTCCCGCAGCCCAGCGGGCAGCAGGCCCGCCGTGACGACCTCGAACGGGATCATCGCTCCGCCCGGCACGAGCCGCACTTTCGGACGAAGCACGAAACGCCCCAGCTCTCGCGCTCGCTCATCGACCTGCACCGGGCCCGATGCCGACAACATCGTGTCCACGTAAGAGCGGAAGTCTTCGAACGTGGCGGGGAACCGCTCGCGCGGAATGCCGAGCATCTCGCCCGCGATGTTCATCTGGCGGTAGAACTCCTCCCGCGCACTCGCCGAAAGCGGTCGGACGAACGTCTCGTATGTCACCAGCGCACTGTCGACCAGCGTCGCGTGCACCCACAACAGCAGGTCCGGGTCCAGCGCGCGGTAATCGCGTCCCCGCACCCGCGCATGGGTCCTGTTCACCGCGTTCACCGCCGCCAACGCGGTCTGCCGGTCGCCGAACACGATGGCCATCGTCATGAGCACGGTCCGGCGCAGCCGCTGGATCGGCCGCACGCGAAAATCCGAATGCTCGTCGACGCCCGCGGCCACCTTCGGATGCGCCAGCTGCATCAGCAGCGCCCGCCCGCCCCCAAGGATCAGGACGTTCTCGCGGTTCACCTTCCGCACGATCGAGTCGTCGGGGAACAGCCCAGCCCGCATGAAATCAATTAGAACAGGCGGCGGTTAATCTCTAGCTTCGTGGGCCAGCAGGTTTTCGTCTTCAGCGCGGCCTTCCTGGGCTCTGCAGTGGAGGCGACCGAAGCCCTGACCATCGTCCTGGCCGTCGGCCTCACCCGCGGCTGGCGGGCTCCGCTGCTCGGCACCGTCGCGGCGCTCGTGTCTCTTGCAGTGCTCGTGATCCTCTTCGGCCAGCTCATCGTTACCCGGGTCCCCGACTCCGCCCTCAAGCTTGTCGTGGGCACGCTGCTCTTGCTCTTCGGGATCCGCTGGCTGCACCGCGCCGTTCTCCGGTCCGCCGGCGTCGCCGCCAAGCACGACGAGGAACGCGCGTACCAGCAGACCGTCGCCCAGCTTCAGGGCGAGGCCGAGAAGACCGACTGGGTCGGCTTCATCCTCGCGCTCAAAGGAGTGTTCCTGGAAGGTCTCGAGGTGGTGTTCATCGTGATCGGCGTGGGGGGGACCGGCCACGGCCTCCCGGTCGCTGTCGCCGGCGGCCTGGCCGCGGCCGTGGTCGTGGCCGCGACCGGAGTGGTGATCCGCAAGCCACTGGCGCGCGTGCCCGAGAACACCCTGAAATATGGGGTCGGCGTGATCCTCACGAGCCTGGGCACGTTCTGGGCCGCCGAAGGCATGGGCGCCTCGTGGCCCGGCGACTTCGTCTCGATCGGCGGCCTCGTGATCATCTATTTCCTGGCGTCCCGCCTTGCCATCACGCTGATCCGCCGGCCCGCCCTGGCGTGATCAACTTCCTCCGGGCGGCGCTGCGCCAGGTGGTCGGCCTGTTCGTCTCGGACTGGGTGCAGAGCGGCGTGGTCCTGGCGATCATCCTGGTCGCCTGGTTCGCGGTCTCTCGCATCGGCGCGCCGGGAGTCGTCGTCCTCGTAGTTCTTCTGGCGGCCCAGCTGGTCTGGTTCACGCGCGCCGACGCCCGCCGGACCCGCACCTAGAAGCCGCACCCACGCGCGATCAGCTCGTCGCTGCTGTGATCTCGCTGTTGAACTGGTCGATCAGCGGCTTGTAGAACGCGGCGATCTCCGCCCCGATCTTGTCGATGTCATACGCGGAGATCTTCGCCTGGTCGGCCTGCACCGTCGCCTCATACACCGCCACGCTCGCATCGTCCCCCGCGATCTGCGCATCCAGCTGCTTGCCGAAATCAGCGGCGAATGCGGAGAGGTCCGTCATCAGCGCATGCAGCTCAGAGGGCAATCCCGGCGATGTCGACAGCGCAGCCGCCGCCGCGATGTCGCTCTTCATCGCCGCAAGCGTGGTATGCGCCGCCGCCAGATCCCCGGCCCCAACCTGCGAGTTCAGCGTCGTCAGCTCCGCCAGAGACACATACAGCGAATGCCAGAAGTGCCCATCCGCAGCCTCATCCGAAGCAATCGTCCGCGCCGCTTCCAACGCCGTCCGCGCATGCCCCAGGCGGGAAGTCTCGCGGTCCAAACTGCCATGGCCCACCATCGTCAGCCACCGCAGCGAACCCAGCTGCGACGACGCTGCAACAAGTGACGCATCATCCGCGTTGATAGTCTTGGTTGCGAGCTCACTGTTGGACACAGATTTGTCGACGAGGACGATCGCCTGCTGAGGATTGAACGCGGAGCTGCTGCTCAGCGCACTCAGCTGCGTATTGATGTCGCTGAATGTCGAGTGCCGACAATCAATACTGCGATCGCGATGATCTCGATTCGCTTACGACGCATGGGCACTCAGCCCCCGAACATACCGTAGATGCCAGTGCTCGTTCTCCCTCATGCCCTGGACGCTCGGGTCGAAAGCCTGAAGTCCATCGGCAAGGCCAACGCCGAGCGGCTGGACAAGCTCGGGGTCAAAACCGTGCGCGACCTGCTCCTCACTCTGCCCTTCGCCCAGGACGCATTCATGGATACGAAGATCTCCGCGCTTGTTCCCGACACGCTCGCATCCGTCACCGGCACCGTGCTCTCGATCAAGCCGATCGTGACCCAGCGTCGCCACATGCGCCTGGTCGAAGCCATCGTCGCCGACGACAGCGGGGCTCAGCTCCGCGCCGTGTGGTTCAACTCAAGGTTCGTCCTCAAGTACCTGAACAAGGGCGACCGGGTGACCCTCGCCGGAACGGTCGAGAAGTCCACCTACGGCGGCCGCATCGGAATGGTCAATCCGCGTTACGAAGCGCTCGAGGGCAACGGCGAAGCTGGGCCGAAGAAAGTCGGCGGCATGACCCCCAGGTACCACCTGGTCAACGGCCTCACCTCGCGCAAGATCGCGGACTGGGTCGAGCAGGTGCTCCCGCTGGCCGACCGGCTCGAGGATCTGTTGCCGGAAGAGGTGCGAGAGCGCCACCACCTCGGAGATGTCGCCGACGCCGTTCGTCGCGGTCACAAGCCCGAGAACGAAGCCGACTTCCGCGAGGCGAAGCGGCGCATGGCCTTCGCCGAGCTGTTCGAGCTGCAGACCGCGTTCGCGATGGTGCGCGCGAGCGTGGCGGCCGAGCCGGCGACGCCCATCCCGTACGAGCAGGAAGTCATCGACGCTTTCAAGACAGGAGTCGGATTCGACCTGACTAGGGCGCAGCGCAAGGCGACATGGGACGCGTTCAAAGACATGCAGCAGACCATCCCCATGAACCGCCTCCTCAACGGCGACGTCGGATCCGGCAAGACCGCCGTCGCCGCAGCCTGTGCGGCCATGGCGCACGCCGCGGGAATGCAGACCGTCGTCATGGCCCCGACCGAGATCCTCGCGCGACAGCACCTGCGCAAGTTCCGCACGTACCTGGAGGAGAGCTTCAAAGGCCTCACCGTCGAGCTCCTGGTCAGCAGCCAGAGCGCCGCCGAGCGTCGCCGCGTGCGGACCGCAGCGGCGTCCGGCCACTGCGCGCTGGTCGTCGGCACACACGCGCTCATCGAGGACGACGTCGAGTTCGCCAACCTCGGCCTCGCGATCGTGGACGAGCAGCACCGCTTCGGCACACGTCAGCGCGAGCTGCTCCGGGCCAAGGGCCGCGGCAGGCCCCACTTCCTGGCCATGACCGCAACTCCGATTCCGCGCACGCTCGCGCTCGCCCTCTACGGCGAGATGACGCTTTCCGTCATCGACGAGATGCCGCCGGGCCGCACCCCGGTCGAGACGGAGGTCATCGAGCCTGACGCCCGTGCCCGCGCCTACGACATCGTGAGACGCGAGGTCGACGCCGGCCACCAGGCTTTCGTCATCTGCCCCCTCATCGAGGAGTCCGAGTCCGTGATCGCGCGCTCCGCAACGGCCGAATTCGAGCGCTTGCAGAAGGACATATTTCCGCCGCCCATCCGGATGGGACTCATCCACGGCCGCATGAAAGAGAAGGACGAGGTCATGCAGCGCTTCGCTTCAGGCGACATCCAGGTCCTCGTCGCCACGGCGGTGGTCGAGGTGGGCGTGGACGTGCCGAACGCGACGGTGATGATGATCGAGGGCGCCGACCGCTTCGGCCTCGCCCAGCTGCACCAGTTCCGCGGCCGCGTCGGCCGTGGTTCAGCGAGCAGCTGCTGCCTCTTGCTTGCCGACGATCCAACGGACCGGACCCTGGCCCGGCTCGCGCTCGTCTCACGCATCCGCGACGGGTTCAAGCTCGCCGAGGAGGACATGCGCCTGCGCGGCATGGGCGAGCTCATGGGCCCGCGCCAGCACGGCATGTCCGATGTCGCGATGGACGCGCTCCAGCAGCCCGAGCTCCTGAATGACGTGCGCCAGGAGGCTGAGCTCATCGTCAGCCATGACCCTGAGCTCAAGGCTCATCCCTCCCTCAGGGCGGCGGTCATCCGCCGCGTGGAGCTGACCTCGATCAGCTAGGCGGTAGGTACGACGCCGTCAACATCCCGAAATACGTCGGCGCCTCATACGAAATAAGGTCGCCGCGCCACCCGCGCACCGCTCCATGCAGGATCAGCATCTGCCACCAGCTGTCGGCCTTGGCGCTCTCGACCAGGCCGGGAGAGATGTCCGCCAACCGATCGAGGCGGTTCTCGCGGACGAGATCGAAGACCAGACCGTCGTATTCGCGCGCCGCCGGGTCGAACCCATAAGGCCCGCCCTCGAGGTGCGCGTGTCCGTGGTCCGCGCTGGCGATGAACGCGACTCGCCGGCTGCTCTGGGCCGCCACCGCAGCGATCGCCGCCCCCGCCGTCACGTGGTCTGAGGCCGGCAGGTCGCGCGCGGGCGTGACGACGACGATTGGCAAGGCCGGCTCGCGCCTCCCGCCCATGAACCACAGCGGGATCAGCACGCCCCAATCCATCGGCGCGACCGCAGTCGCTGGATCGTTGGAACCGAAGCTCACGCCCGCCGCCGTCAATCCCGCGCCGCCCATCGCCTCGAGCACGCGCCATGCCAGCTCCATGTCCGAGGGCACGTCCAGCTCGATCGGCGGCACCACGCCGTTCAACCGTCCCTTCACGCGACTTGCGACCACCACACCCAAAGCGCTCGCGATGTGCACGTTGTGCGGCGTCGCGACCACGGTCACGTCCGGCGCGGCCGCAGCAAACCGACGGCCCAGCTCCTCCATGCCCGCGCGAGTGACAGCAGCCACATCCCGCTCCTCCGGCGCGCACGCCTCGGCGATGGCGATGCCTCCGTGCGGCGCGATCGCTCCGAACACCAGAGGCATGGCCCGATACTAACCACCACATGGACAGCCCTCTGCGATTGACGGAGTACAGCCACGGCGCGGGTTGAGCATGCAAGCTCAGCCCGGTGGAGCTAGGGCAGGTACTCGGGGCGCTGCCCCCGGTCGTCGATCCGAACGTGCTGCACGGTGCGGCCGCGCGCGATGACGCGGCGGTCTATCGCATCGCGCCCAACCGCGCCCTCGTGGCCACGGTCGACTTCTTCACGCCCATCGTCGACGATCCCTACGCCTACGGCGCCATCGCCGCCGCCAACGCGCTCAGCGACGTGTATGCGGTCGGCGGCACGCCGCTCTTCGCCCTCGGCCTCACGGCATTTCCACGAGACAGGCTGGGCACCGGCATGCTGGAGAGGATCGTCGCCGGCGGCGCCGCCAAGATGGCCGAGGCGGGCATCGACGTGGTGGGCGGCCACTCCGTCGACGACCCCGAGCCGAAGTTCGGCTACACGGTCATCGGCGAGGTGAACCCGAAGAAGGCCGTCGGCCACGCCGGCGCGGTCGGGGGCGACATCCTGTTCCTCACCAAACCGCTCGGCACCGGCCTCGTCACGACCGCGATCAAGCGCGGTCTCTGTCCACCCGACCTCGAGGCCGAAGCGATCACGGTGATGACCAGGCTCAACCGCGAAGCCTCCGAGCTCATGGTCAAGGTCCGGGCGAGCGCGGCGACAGACGTCACGGGCTACGGCCTCATCGGCCACCTCGCCAACCTGCGCGGCGAGGCGGACATCGACTTCGACTCCGTGCCCTTCATGAAGGGTGTCGGCAACCTCGCCGAACGCGACCTCTTCCCCGACGGGAGCCGTCGCAACCACGCCGCATTTCGCGACCGCGTCGAGTGGGGCGGTCTCGGCGAGCGCGAGCAATTGATGCTGTGCGACGCGCAGACCAGCGGCGGCCTGCTCGTCGCCGTCCCGCCCGAACGAGCCAAGCGTTTCCGCGTCGGCGACAGGATCGGCGTCATGCGCGACGACGGCGCGATCCGGATCCGCGCGTGAGCAAGATCCGCGTGAGCGGCGGCGAGGCACGCGGCCGCCGCCTCAAGGCGCCCAAGAACATCCGCCCCACCATGGACATGGTCAAGCAGGCCATCTTCAACATGGTCGGCCCCGACATCGAAGGATCGACAGTGCTCGACCTGTTCGCCGGCTCGGGCGCCCTGGGCATCGAGGCTCTGTCGCGCGGCGCGGCCGTGGTCACTTTCGTGGACCAGCATCCGCGCGGTCTTGCTATCCTGCGCCAGAACTTGGACGCCCTCGGCTTCAAGGACCGCGCGCACATCGTCCGCGGTGACGTGGTGCGGTGGGTCGAAGCATCGCCAGACGCGGTCAGGAAAGCCGACTTCGTGTTTCTGGACCCGCCGTACGACGACGCCGTCCTCGATCGGGCCCTCAGAGCGCTCGACCACACGGTCGAAGATGCAACGGTTCTCGCCGAGCACTCGCGCCGGCAGCAGCCGCCGAGCCTCGAGCGCCTGCACGTCGACCGCGAGCGCCGCTATGGCGACACGGTGGTGACGGTGCTCAAGACGGCATGATGGCCCGCAATAACGTCAACCAGGTCCCGAACTCGAAGATCGCGGTCTATCCAGGCAGCTTCGACCCGTTCACCAACGGCCATCTGGATGTGGTCGACCGCGCCCTGGGCATCTTCGACAGGCTCATCGTCGCCGTCGCGGCCAACCCGGAGAAGCGTCAGCCGCTGTTCACCGTCGAAGAGCGCGTCCAGCTCATCCAGGCCTCACTCGAAAGCCGCGACCGCGCGGAAGTGTCGACTTACACGGGGCTCACGGTGGAGTACGCGCGTTCCCGCGGTGCGCGCACGCTTGTGAAGGGCTTACGCGCCTACTCCGACTTCGACGCCGAGCTGCAGCAGGCGCTCATGAACCGCAAGCTCGCCCCCGACATCCATACCGTCTTCCTGATGTCGAGCTTCGCGCACATATTCGTCTCGTCAAGTATCTTGAAGGACATCGCCAGCTACGGCGGCAAGGTCTCGGACCTGGTACCGCCGCCGGTGGCGCGAGCGTTGAAGGAGAAATTCAGATAAAGGTCGACGAGCTGCTTGACCGTTTCGAGTATCTGATCCAGAACGCGCGCCACGTCCCGCTCTCGACGCAGGTCATGCTGAACGAGGACGAGATCATGGAGCTCATCGACCAGATCCGATTCAACCTGCCCGATGAGATCAAGCAGGCCAACTGGACCGTCTCTGAGCAGCAACGCATCGTGTCCGAGGCTCACGCGGAGGCGTCGCGCATCATGTCGCGGGCCAACGAGCGCGCGGAGGAGCAGGCGTCCGAGCACGAGATCCTGCGACGAGCCGAGCGTCACTCATCGCAGGTGGTCAAGGACGCGCAGGCGAAGGGCGACCAGATCGTCCGCGAGTCCGAGGCGTACGCGCTCGAGCAGCTCAAGCAGCTCGAGGCCCACCTCGGTCGCACGCTGCAGACAGTGCGGCGTGGGGTGGAGGCGCTGCAGTCGAACCAGCCACAGAGTGCGGAGACCGCGGACCAGGCGATCGGCAGCTAGTCTCCGGTAGAATTCCGCGAGCCATGGCTCTACCGAAAGTCAAGCTATCGAAGTCCAAGAAAGGACGCCGCCGCTCGCATCTCGCGCTCGCGCTGGTCCAGATCCAGGCGTGCCCCAACTGCAAGCACATGAGGCGGCCGCACACGGTGTGTCCGAACTGCGGCCACTACGGCCCCGGCTCTGGCCGCGAAGTCATCAAAGTCAAGGAATAGGCACTGTCCTCCCCATTCATGGGGAGGTGGCCCGAAGGGCCGGAGGGGCTGATCCGATCCCACCGCGTATAGCCTTCCTGTTCCCCGGCCAGGGCTCGCAACAGCCCGGAATGGGGGAGGAGCTCCTCCAGGACTCGGAGATCTCGACCCTCTGTGACCGCTGCTCGAAGGACGCCGGCATCGACCTTCGCCGCCTCCTCACCACCGCCGGCGACGACGAGCTCCGCCTCACCCAGAACGCCCAGCCCGCGCTGTGTTTCGTCGGCATCGCACTCACTGGGCTGCTGCGCCGGAAAGGCATCGAGCCCTTCGCCGGTGCAGGCCACTCGGTCGGCGA
>VBGE01000403.1:0-1460 GCA_005880345.1 Chloroflexota bacterium
TGGCGCGCGTAGCGCTCGAACTGCGTATACACCTTCGGCATGTGCTTCTTCAGTGCGCTAATCGGCTCGGTGTCGCGCACACCGGCGACCACATCCTCGCCCTGCGCGTTGGCAAGGTAGTCGCCGTACAGCTCTTTGCTGCCGATGATCGGGTTGCGCGTGAACGCGACGCCGGTGCCGGACGTGTCGCCCATGTTGCCGAACACCATCATCTGCACGTTGACCGCTGTGCCCAGGTCGTCGGGGATGCGCTCCAGGCGCCGGTAGGTCTTGGCGCGGTCCGTATTCCATGACTTGAACACGGCGTCGATGGCGTCGCGCAGCTGCTCGACCGGGTCGGACGGAAAGTCCCGGCCGGTCTCTTCCTTATATATCCGGAGGAACTCGGCGACCAGCGCGCGCAGCTGCTGCGGTTTCAGCTCGGGGTCGGTCTTGACGCCGGCCTTCTGCTTGGCCTCCTGCAGCGCGTGCTCGAACTTCTCGCCGTCGATGCCCTTCACGGTCTTGCCGAACATCTGGACGAACCTGCGGCGGGCATCCAGCGCGAAGCGCTCGTCGCTGGTCAGCTTGGCCAGGCCTTGCGTCGTCTCCTCGTTGAGGCCGAGGTTGAGGACGGTGTCCATCATGCCCGGCATCGAGAACTTGGCCCCGGAGCGGACGCTGACGAGCAGCGGGTCTTTGGGATCGCCGAACTTCTTCTTGGCCTTGCGCTCGAGCACCTTCAGGTTGGGGAGCACCTGCTCCCACAGGCCCTTGGGGAACTTGCCGCCGCTCGAGTAGTAGGCGCGGCAGGCCTCGGTGGTGATGGTGAAGCCGGGGGGCACGGGCATGCCCGCCTTGGTCATCTCCGCGGCGCCGGCGCCCTTGCCGCCGAGAAGGTCGCGCATCTTGGCGCTGCCTTCGGAGAACTGATAGATCCACTTGCGGGTGCTGGGCATGAGGAGGTGCTATTTTCCCATGCCAGCGTGGATGACCTCGGAGCGGCCACTGAAGACCAGGTCATCCTGGCGTGGCTGCAGGCCGAGATCGAGTCGCCTGACTTCCAGGCTTACGTCATTGGGAACCCTCCGAACCCCGCCAACCTGTCGCAGGCCCTGAAGGCCGCGCGATCGCCTGACCTGCGCGACCAGGCGCAGAACGAACTGCGCCGGCAGCTGATCACCGCGGCCTACGGGTTCGGGCAAGGTGCGGGCAGCTTCCAGGGCCTCGGCCCAGATCTCGAGTGGCGACGCGTCCGCCTCGACACCGACGAGGTGGGCGGCCTGTTTTACGCGAGGCAGGGCTCGTCGTGGCCCATCCTCGCGCCCGCCACCCGCAAGGTCGCCGAAGGGGCGACCAACGTCGGGCACGTTTTCACGGGCGACTCGACCAATATGGTCGTGCTGTCGCTGGCGTCGGGCATCTGTCACTCGGACAAGAAGGTGCCGGAGATCATCGTGCTGAGGCGACCCGACGGGAAT
>VBGE01000403.1:1483-1933 GCA_005880345.1 Chloroflexota bacterium
GCCGTACCTGTAGTACGTTGGCGCCGGAAATTGGGCCTGGCTCATGTGAAGACGGGAGTTTTTGGGATCCTCGTGCTCACGCTCCTGGCCTGTTCGAACACCTCCAATGCATCTCGGAGTCCAGTCGCGTCCTCGCCGACGCCTGACCTGGTGGCCCAACGCTACGTCGCCATGGTGCATGACTTCTGGGTGGGCGAGCAGTCGGCTGACGGAGCGTCGCCAAACTCCAATCTCGCCGCCAAAGTCTGCCTCGGCATGGATCCTCCCGGAGCAACGGCCGATGTGCAGCTGGTGGATCCGCCAGTGTGCAAACAGCGGGCCACATCAATCCTCGCCAACCACGTACAATTCTTGAGCAATCTGGGCAGCACGCCCGCGCCGGCCAAGTTCGCGACGGACGATCGGGTGTTCTGGACTCAATTTCCCAAGACGATCACGGATCTCAACGCG
>VBGE01000119.1 GCA_005880345.1 Chloroflexota bacterium
CTACTTGCTCCCCGGCAGCCAGCGATTGAAACGGGCTCGGCGAATTCGGGGCCACAGCGCGACCCAAACAGGACAAAGCGCCACGACGATCGCGGCGATCACCAGCGCAGGAAGGCCGAGCGCTGATCCCACAATCGCGAAAAGGACGACGGGAATCGAGAACGCGACCAAAAAATAGGCAACCGACAACCAGTGCTCACGGTAGAACCGCCGGAAGTACAGGAGGCGAGTCCCAACCTTCAAGTTCCGCAGCCGGCGGCGATTGCGCACGAAGTCGGCGACTGCGTAGGCGACCATCAGGGGCACAAACACGCCGGCGACCGCATTTGCAACGAGACTCGGTACGGCTACCCAACCCGTCAGGAACGCGACCGTGAGCAACGCGAACACGATCGTCGGACCGCCGAGGAAAATGTCGAGGCGGTCGAATCCACCGCCGCGGACGTGCGCGTTCGTCTCGAGATACAGGTTGTCGATCAGCTGGTCGTCAGACGGGTCGAGGCGGACTGCATCCTCGAGCAGCCTCACAGATGCCTCGCGCGGACGCCACCGAGAGGACGTGGCAACCGCCAGGTCGTTGAGGATCAGCGGGTTATTGGGCTCTAGGGCTCGCGCAGTTCGCAGGTGCGCCTCTGCCACCTTCCGGCGGCGCCTTTTGGCCGCCACCAAGCCTGCGATGCCGTGCGCCATCGCCCAGTCCGGCGCGAGCCGAACGGTCTCATTGGCTGCCTGCTCGGCCAGCTTCCAGTCATGCACTCCATACGCGGAACGAGCCATCACCCAAAGCGCGTTCGGGTTCTCCGGCTCGAGCCTCACCGCCTCGCGAGCCGCTTCCAGACTGGCCTTGTTCCGGTCGAGCCTGTAGAGAATGTCGGACCGCACGGCGTGGGGGTCCGCCAAGTCCGGAATGAGCACGATCGATTGTTCGACCTCGTGCAGGGCCCGCTGGAAGTCACCCGAATAAAAGCACGCGACGGCGGCCAACAGTCTCGCGTGCCCGTCTTCAGGCATCTGGGCGAGCAGACGCAGGGCATCGTCGTACCTCTTCGCCTCGATGAGCAGGTGCGCTCGATCGAGTGCGGCATCCGGTAGGTCCACTACCGCATATCATCGGACGGCCGATGACCAAAGCCACAGCTCGTTGGACGGGGACCAAGGTTCGCTTCGCGGTCCACTCCGAGTCGGGTCATACCGCGGACATCGACGAGGGGCCGCCTTATGGCGACGATGCCGCGATGCGTCCGACCGAGATGCTCCTGGGCACCCTTGGCAGCTGCACCGGAATCAACGTGGTGCTGCTCCTCAAGAAGTACAAGCAGCCCCTGCGCTCGCTCGAGGTCGAGGTCGAGGGAGAGCGCGAGGAGGAGTGGCCCAAGGCGTTCACCAAGATCAAGATCACCTTTCGCTGCGCGTGGGACGGCAAGACCGACAAGGAGATGGTGGAGCGGGCGATCGACCTGGCCTGCAACCGCTACTGCCCCATCCACGCCACGCTGTCCCGCGGCGTGAAGATCGAGCACCACCGCAAAGACACCTAACGGCCTCGCACTGCCCGACGGCTTTATTACAGGTCGGCATAGAATTAATCCGTTCCCCGCAAGCCCCCCAAACCGTCGGAGGCCGCTCGGAAGCAATGCTCGACAGCTACGTCCCAGTTCTGATCTTCGCCCTCCTCGTGTTTGGGCTGATCGGGGCATTGGTGACCCTCAGCTTCGTCCTCGGCCCGTCCAAGCCGCACCGCAAGAAGCTGGCGCCTTACGAGTCGGGCATCATCCCGGACACCCCGGCGGTGCGGCGCCTGTCGGTTCGCTTCTACCTGACGGCGATGCTCTTCATCATCTTCGACGTCGAGGCGGTCTTCTTCTATCCGTGGGCCGTCCTCCTGCGCCAGCTGAAGTGGTTTGGCCTGATCGAGATGCTGGTCTTCATCGGCATCCTGGGCATCGCCCTCGCCCACATCTGGCGCAAGGGAGGCCTGGATTGGGAATAGAGGCCCTCGCCGAGTCGCTCGGCCAGAACTTTCTGACCACGACCCTCGGCAAGCTGGTCGGCTGGGGCCGCGGCAACTCGGTCTGGCCGGCCCAGTTTGGGCTGGCGTGCTGCGCGATCGAGATGATCGCCACCGCGACGGCCGGCGTCGACATCGGCCGGTTCGGCTCGGAGGCGTTCCGCGCCTCGCCGCGGCAGTCGGACCTGATGATCGTGTCGGGCCGCGTGTCGCAAAAGATGGCGCCGATCCTCCGCACCATCTACGACCAGATGCCGGAGCCGAAATGGGTCATCTCGATGGGCGCCTGCGCCTCGACAGGCGGCGTGTTCAACAACTACGCGCTCCTCCAGGGCGTGGACAAGATCGTGCCAGTCGACGTGTACATCCCCGGCTGCCCGCCCAGGCCCGAAGACCTGCTGAACGCGCTCATGATCCTGCAGGAGCGGATCAAGGCCCAGGGGATCTTGCCGCGGCAGTGATTCCCGAAGCCCTCGTCGTCGATCGAGGCGTGAGCGCTGGCGATTCGTGGCTCACGGTCGATCCGGCGAAAGTCCACGACGCGCTCTCGGCCCTCAAGGACGAAGGCTACTCGCTGCTCGTGTTCCTGACGTGCGTCGACCATCTCCTCGACTCGTCGCGCAACTGGCCGGCTCGGTATGAGCTCCTGTATGAGCTGCGCAACCTGGAGACGCGCGAGCAGGTTCGGGTCCGCGCCTTCGTGGACGGCGACCCGCCGCACATCGACTCGGTCCACGACCTCTTTCCGCCCGCCAACTGGGACGAGCGGGAGACCTACGACATGTTCGGCGTGGTCTTCGAGAACCACCCAGACCTGACGCGCATCCTGATGCCGGACGACTGGGTCGGCCACCCCCTGCGCCGCGACTACCCGGTCGGCGGCGAGGTGGTCGAGTTCTCCGAAGAACACGAGACGTGGCAGACCGCGCCGGAGAAAGCGTGACGACCGAGATCGGCCAAGGCATCACGGTCGACCGGACGGGAGAGACCGGCGCCTTCGGAGGCGAGCTGCTGACCGTCAACTTCGGTCCGCACCATCCATCGACCCACGGAGTGCTCCGGCTGGTGGTCGACCTCGACGGCGAGCAGGTCAAGCGCATCAAGCCGGTCATCGGCTACCTGCACACCGGGATCGAGAAACAGATGGAGGCCCTGCGATGGCAGCAGGGCGTCGTGGTCACCGACCGTCACGACTACCTCTCGCCGCCCATCAACAACCTCGCCTATGCGCTGGCGGTCGAGCGCCTGATGGGCGTCGAGGTTCCGCCGCGGGCGCAGGCGCTGCGGGTAATCATGTGCGAGCTCACGCGTCTGTCCTCGCACCTCGTGTGGATGGGCACCAGCGGCCTGGAGCTCGGCGCGATGTCGATGCTCATGTACTGCTTCCGCGACCGCGACACGATCATGGACATGAACGAGGAGATCTCCGGGTTCCGGATGCATACCTCATACATCCGGCCCGGCGGCGTGTTCGCCGACGCGACGCCGCGCTTTCTCGACATGCTCGACCGCTTCACCGCGAAGACGATGACCAAGAACGTCGACGAGTACGAGGCGCTGCTGACGGACAACCCCATCTGGCGCCGCCGCACGATCGGCATCGGCCGGCTGTCGGCTGAAGACGCGAAGGTGCTCGGCGCGACGGGACCGATGCTCCGCGGCTCCGGCGTCGCGTGGGACCTGCGCAAGGCCATGCCTTACTCGGGCTACGAGAACTACGACTTCGAGATCGCCACCTCGGACCTGTGCGACTGCTATGGCCGCTACCTCGTGCGCATCAAGGAGATGCGCGAGTCCGTGAAGATCTTGCGCCAGGCGCTCGACCGGTTGCCGGACGGTCCGATCAACGTCGACGACCGCAAGATGCTGCCCCCGCCGCGCGAGGAGCTGGAGACGTCGATGGAGGCGGTCATCCATCACTTCAAGCTGTTCACGGAGGGCTACTCGGTGCCCCCAGGCGACGTTTACGTCGCCGTCGAGTCGGGGCGGGGCGAGAACGGCTGCTACATCTCGAGCGACGGCACGCACAAGCCGCGGAGGGTGAAGTTCCGCTCCGCGTCGTTCGTCAACCTCCAGGCGCTAGAACGCATGGCGCTCAACCACTTCATCGCCGACATGATCGCGATCATCGGCACGGCCGACACGGTGCTTGGGGACTGCGACCGATGAGCGCTCTCTCCGCGCACGTGCTCGAGGAGATCAAAGAGCTCCCGGCCAGGTTCCCGCAGCCGCGCTCGGCCGTGATGCCCGCGCTCGACCTGGCGCAGGAAGAGCTGGGCCACCTGACGCCGGAGGCGATGAGCGAGGTGGCGGAGGCGCTGGAGCTGGACCCGGGCTACGTGGAGGGGGTCGCGACCTTCTACTCGCTCTTTCACCTCAGCCCCGTCGGCAAGCATCACTTCTACATCTGCACCAACCTGAGCTGCTCGATCAAGGGCTCAGGCGACATCGTGGAGCGATTCAAGCAGGCGGCCGGGGTCGGGGAACCCGACGCGGTCTCGGCGGATGGGCTGTTCAGCTACCAGGAGGTCGAGTGCCTGGGCGCGTGCGAGTTCGCGCCGATGCTGCGCCTCGATCAGCGGTACCACTACGACCTGACGCCGGAGAAGGTCGGCGCCCTGGTTGCCGAGAGGAGAGGCCTCCTCCCCATTCATGGGGAGGTGCCGGCGAAGCCGGCGGAGGGGCTGGTGGCGAAAAAAACGCGAGCGCCTCGGAAGAAGAAGGCCGATGCCTGAGCTCCGCGGGTCTTCCGGCGACGCGCCCCACCACGTCCTGACCCGCTGGTTCGGCACGCCCGGCCTGCACACCCTCGACGTCTACGAATCGAAGGCCGGCGGCTACAGGGCCCTCCGCAAGGCGCTGTTCGACATGGCGCCCGCCGACATCACCAACGAGATCAAGACCTCCGGTCTGCGCGGGCGCGGGGGCGCAGGCTTCGCCACGGGCGTGAAGTGGAGCTTCATCAACCGCGACGCGCCAGGTCCCAAGTACGTCGTCGTCAACGCCGACGAATCCGAGCCCGGCACCGCCAAGGACCGCTACGTCCTGGAGAACTCGCCGCACATGCTCGTCGAGGGAATCCTGATCGCCGCATACGCGGTCGGCGCCAACCAGGCGTGGGTGTACATCCGCGGCGAGTACGACGTGCCGCGGCGAATGCTTGCCGAGGCGATCGAAGAGGCGCGCGCCAAGGGCTACATCGGAGCCAGGCCGATGGGCAAGGACTACCCGCTCGACATCCAGCTGTATCGCGGGCATGGCGCGTACATCTGTGGCGAGGAGACGGCGCTCCTCGAATCGCTCGAGGGCAAGCGCGCTCAGCCGCGCTCGCGTCCCCCCTTCCCAGCAGTCAAGGGCGCCTGGGGTCGGCCGACACTGCTCAACAACGTAGAGACCCTCGCGACGGTGCCCGCGATCCTCAATATCGGCGGCGCCGAGTACGCC
>VBGE01000120.1 GCA_005880345.1 Chloroflexota bacterium
CCGGATCCTTCAGCCGGTCGGCGCGCTGGCCGCGATCTCATCGTTTCTCGTTCCGCGCGGCGCGGCCGCCGCCCTGCTCGCCGCCGGCTGGCTGCTGGTCTGCGCGCTCGCCGGCCTGGCCGGTCTGCTGCCTGCCGCCTCACTCGGCTTCCTGGCTGTCGGCGGCGCATGGCTCGTCGCCTATCGCGGCGCCCTTGCGCTCGGCTACAGCCCACCTATCGTCGAGCTGACCGCGACCCATTTCCACTACGCCGGCTTCGCGGCCACCTTGATGTCGGCGCTCGCGTACAGCGTCCTGCGCAGTCGCATCAGCGCCGCGGCCGGGCTGCTTGTCGTCATCGGCACGCCGCTGACGGCGGCAGGCATCGCGACCGGGACCGCAGCATTGACCGTGATCGGGCCCATCCTGCTGGCCGCGGGCCTGCTCACCAACGCGGCGCTTACTGCCTTCCTCATCGCACCTCGCCAACCCAACCGTGCGCGCTGGCTGCTCATCGTGTCGTCGCTCGCGGTGGTGGTCCCAATGCTGCTCGGCGTCGACTACGCCGCGGCGCGCGTTTTCCCGATTCCCTCACTCGACCTGCGGACGATGGCGCTGGTCCACGGCGACCTCAACGCAGTCGCCTATGCGCTCATCGGCCTGGCCGGCTGGAGCCAGGCATGAGCGACGAACCCATCGTGCTGCTTTTCGACGGCACTTGAGGCGTTTGAACACGCATGGCGCGCTGGGTCCGCCGCCGCGCCGGGGCCGGCCGTGTGCAGGCCATCGCCAACCAGAAGGCCGGCGTGCTGGAGCGCTACCGGATCACGCGCGCCGAGGCGGACCGGGCCGCGTGGACGGTCGATGGGGAAGGACGCCGGCTCGAGGGCGCGGCGGCGATCAACAGAGTGCTGACCGAGATGCCAGGCATCTGGCCGGCGATCGCGTCGATCTATCGCATCCACCCGATTGCCGCGGTCGAGGAAGCTTTCTACCGCTGGTTTGCGCGGAGCCGCTCGCGATTCCAGCGCTGGGGCACTCGGCCGGAATGCGACGAGCCTGAGGCCGGCTGCGCGTGAGTGACCTGCTCGCCGCGGAGCATCTCGGCGCCCTGGTCGTCATCGCGGCGGTGATTTCCGTCCTGGTCGTCGCTGCGCGCCGCAACGCCGGCCCCTGGCTGAAGGTGCTCGCCTTGGTGCTCGCCCTCGACGAGGTGAGCTGGTGGGTCTACATGGCTTTCGGCGGCGGCGAGCCCGGCCAAAGGGCTCAGCCTCTGCCCCTGCAGCTGTGTGACGCCGCGATCCTCATCGCCGCCTTCGCGCTGTGGACCCGCCAACGGCTGCTGGCCGAGGTCACCTACTTCTGGGGGCTGGCCGGGACGGTCCAGGCCCTGCTCACGCCTGAGCTGCCGCAGCATTTTCCGACCTATCCGTACTTCCAGTACTACATCGCCCACGGAGGCGTCGTCGCCGTGGCGCTCATCCTGGTCATCGGCCTTCGACTGCAGCCGCGACGCTGGTCGGTGGCGTGGGTGGCCGGGCTGACGGTCGCATATGCCGGGTTGGTCGGTCTCGTCGACGCCGTCACCGGCGCGAACTACATGTTTCTACGCGGCAAGCCGGACGTGCCGACACTGCTCGACGACCTTGGCCCATGGCCGTGGTACATCCTGGCCGCATCCGGGGTCGGGACCGTGCTCTTCGCCCTCCTCGACGCACCGTTTCGGTGGCGTCGCGCCGGACGGCTACCGCAGGGGCGTGCCGAAGCGCTCCGCTGACACGACCTCGTCGAACGGCTTCCGCTTCTTCTTGCCGAGCACTTTCCGGGTCGGGTAGCCGAGGGGGAGAACCGCAAGGACGTCGTAGGTGTCCGGCAGCCCGAACTCCTGGCGCACGGCGTCCATCGGGGCGAACCCGGTCCAGTTCGAGCCGACGCCCTCGGCCCAGGCGGTGAGGATGATCGACTGGATCGCGCGGCTCGCGTCCGAAAGGCCGTACTGGCCGCTCTCCTTCTCATACGCGACGATCACCGCCGCGGCGGCCTTGGCCGTGTAAGGGCCCGTCCTGACCAGGGAGCCGAGCTTGCGCAGGCCCTCCTGCTCACGGACGACGACGAAGTGCCACGGCTGCCGGTTGCTCGCGCTGGCCGTGAGATGCGCTGACTCCGCGATCCTGCGCACGACATCGTCCGGAATCTCCTTGCCGTCGAAGTCCCGAATCGCCAAGACCGTCCGAACTGCCTCAAAAACTGGGTTCGCCATGTGGCCAATTGTCTTAGCTTTATCCGGCGACATGGAGGAAGGCAAGGTGTCCGACCAATCCCCGAGGCTGCCGCGGATCGAGCGGCGCATCAGCAGCGCCCAGCACAGGGCCGACTACGCGGCGGCCCAGGCCTCGCCGATGCAGCACAAGCCGCGGCTCATCACCTCACGCAGCGTGCAGCCGGACGTGCACGGCGGCGGCCTCATCGGCCGCTTCAACACGTGGCTCGCGGTGCTGGTCACAAGGAGCGTCGGCACCATGTGGGCCGCCTACGTCTTCACGCTGATTGCGCTCGTGGGCGCGGTCGCGCTCCTCACGAGCAACCCGTTCCTGATCCTGCTCGTCGCGTTGATCAGCCAGACATTCCTGCAGCTGGTCCTGCTGCCGATCATCATCGTCGGCCAGAACGTCATCTCCGCCAGCCAGGATGCGCGCGCCGAGGCGGACCATCTGACCCTCACCACACTGCATGCGATCAACGTGCAGCAGCTCGAGATGCTCGAGCAGCAGAAGGAGATGCTCCAGCAGCAGCGGGAGATCCTCGACCTGATCCAGAAGAAGCGGCTGGCGGAGACCCAGTAGACCGACTGCGGTAGGGTTCAGCGTGTGAACCCGCTCGGGATGGCCGAGTTCACTGTCGGACTGGTCCTGCTGGCCGCGGTGCTGTACGACCTTTTCCAGTCCGTGGTCCTGCCCAGGCCGGCGGCCAGGAAATTCCAGCTCGCTCGCCTCATCGTCCGGCCTATGTGGTGGACGTGGCGCTGGCTGTTCATGCGCGGGACGAAGGTCGAGCGCACCGAGTCGAGGCTTGCGGTCTTTGGTCCCATTGCCCTGCTGACGCTTTTTGGGGTCTGGGGCTTTGCGATCATCGTCGCCTACAGCCTCATGCTCGACTCGATTCGGGACGAGTTCAGGCCGCCGGTCAACGACTATCTGACGTCCTTCTACGTCTCCGGCACCACCTTGGTGCCGCTGGCCTACGGCGACTTCGTGCCCGAGATCGGCCTGGCCAGGGCGTTGATCTTCCTGGAGAGCGCGACCGGCGTCGGCGTGGCTGCCCTCGCGATCACGCTGCTGTTCGAGCTCTATGGCTCTTTCCGAGCGCGGGAGGAGCCGGTGGTCGCGCTCGACGCCCTCGCCGGCGCGCCGCCGTCAGCCGTCCAGCTCCTGGAGACCGCTGCCCAGAGGGGGATGGACGGCATCCTGAAGGAGACGTTCGACGAGTGGCGCAAGTGGTCGGCCATGGTGCTCGAAAGCCACCTCGCGTATCCGCTGCTTGTCTATTTCCGTTCGAGCCACGACAACGAGGCGTGGATCAACTCGTTCGGCGCGGTGATGGATGCCGCCGCGCTCGTCATGACCTCGACCGACGACAACTCCAAAGGCTCCGCCAAGCTGATGTTCATGGTCGGCAACCATTTCGTCGAGGACATCACCTGGGCCCTCAGGCTCAAGACGACGCCCGACGCGATCATCGAGCGCAGCGAGTACACGGCGGCGGTCGCCAGGATGAAGGCGGCGGGCTACAATGTCATCGAGGGCGACGCCGCGTGGGACAACTTCTCGCACTACCGCGCCAAGTACGCCTCGACTTTGAACCTGCTGGCGCAGATGCTGGCCGCGCCCCCGGCGCAGTGGGTCGGCGACCGTTCGTACCTGCCGCACCGGCAGCGTCCTCGGCGCCAGCGCGCCTCGCCGGCACCCGCTCAGAGCCAGACCGGCTAGCTCAGCTCAGCTGATGAGGCCCAGCTCTCGGGCCTTGACGATGGCCTCGAGCTTGGAGTGCACTGCCAGCTTGCTGCCCAGGCTGCGGATGTGCGTGCGGATCGTGGTGTAGCTGATGCCAAGCTCCGCGGCGATGGCGCGGCTGGCGTAGCCCTCCGCCATCAGGCGAAGCACCTCCTTCTCGCGAGGCGTGAGCCGCTCCAGCTGCGCCTCGATCGCTCGACGCTTGGCGAGCAAGGTCGCGATCGTTCGCGGCGTGATCAGCATCTTGCCACGCGCCACGTCTCGGACCGCCGCCACCACCTCAGCTGCGGCGCGTGACTTGTGGAGGAACGCGCTGGCCCCCGACTGCACCGCAGCGAACCTGGCCGCGTCAGAATCCTCGCGGGTAAGGAAGATCATCTTCGCCGCGGGCCGAAGGCTCCGGATCGCAGCAGCTGCCTCGGGTGCCGATCCGTCGGGCAGCCGGAAGTCGAGAAGGACCACGTCGGGGTTGACCTCAGCTGCCGCCGGCCCCGCATCGGCGACCGTGCCCACATTGCCGACCACGTGCATGTCCGCCTGGTCGTTGATCAGCGCTGCCAGGCCTTCGGCGACGACACGATGGTCCTCGACGATAAGCACGCGTGTGGGTGCCTCTTCTCCATCGTGATGCGTCGGGCTGGAATTGGCAGCGAAGGAATTCGCGGGGGGCACATTCCTAAAACCTGCCTGTTGGATCGAGTACCCGGCAAACGCCTGTTAAGCGGATCTCACGATGTGAAGATCGAGACGGACCTGGCCGGTCTCCGGAACCCGGATCGATGAAGGCTCGACCTTGCCCTGGAACGCAGGCGGTTCGGCGCCGATCATGTAGACGCCCGGGTCGAGGTGCAGGGCGAAGGTGCCATCGCCATTCACACGCACGGCGACGTCGGGGAGGCCCGGTCTCGAGAAGACGAGCCGGTACGCGACCATCGGCGGATCGCAGGGTTCGTCGACCGGGCATGTGGGCATCGCGCCGCGATCGATCGTGCCGGTGACATTGGTCGCCGTCCCCGCTGAGGTCGGGCTGGTCGCAGCAGGGTTCATCGAAGGAACGGTACCGCACGCTGCGGACGCCAGCGCAAGCAACGTCCACGCGACCACCGCGCGGCTCATGTAGGCAATCGTACGAGGCGAGCAAAACGAAAGGGCCGGCGCATCGCCGGCCCTTTTTAGCTTGTCTCGAGCTGGGAGTTACGAGTTGAAGAAGGTCATCAGCCTGGTCACGAAGGTGACCTTGTCGGAGCAGCATTGTTCAGGGTGATCTCATCCATGAACGGCGTGCCGAGGACCGGGGTCCGGGCCACGGTGCCGATGCCGTCGGTGAGGCTGCCGGCCACGCTGTGGAAGTTGGCGGTCGCGATGTCGTTCTGAGTCTCCGATCCGTCCCAGTTGACGTGCAGGTAGTTCTTGACGAAATCGGTCGTCCCGGCGCCCTGGTCGAGGATGTCCTGGCCAGACACCATCAGGTGCCCGCCGTTGTCGAGGTAGGC
Source organism: Chloroflexota bacterium (assembly GCA_005880345.1). Classification (GTDB taxonomy): domain Bacteria; phylum Chloroflexota; class Dormibacteria; order Dormibacterales; family Dormibacteraceae; genus 40CM-4-65-16. The sequence continues at coordinate 5,484 of VBGE01000120.1, forward strand.
CGCCAGGCTTCGCTCGTAGGCGAGCAGCGGACCTGGATAGCTGATGCCGGTGAACCAGACGATGTTCTTGAACGCCTCCATGTACTTGAGAGGCAGGGCCGGATGCGCCGCTAGGTCCCACGTGTCATGGGCCATGCCGGCGCCGGTGAGAGCGGCGTCATAGAAGCTGCTGGTGTCTGGGTTGGCCGGACTGCCGTCCTCATCGACGAGCAGCGTGTCGACGGCGACCGCGATCGTAGTGATCGACGCGGATGCGCTGACCGTCGGGCTGCCTGCCGAGGTTGCCGTCACGGTTGATGTGCTGGACGTGCCGTCCGCGGCCGTGGCCGGAGCCGCCACCTTGACGCAGACGTCCTGCGTCGCACCCGCGGCCAGGTTGGCGGTGGCCGTGATCGAAGTGGTGCAGGTCGAGTCGAAGAAGCTGGTGGCAAAGGTGCCGCCAGACGACGTCAGGTTGTAGTGATCCGTCGTGAAGCCGAGGTTCTTGACCGTCTCGGTGTAGCTCTGCGTCGTGCCAGTGAGGGCGCCACCAGTCTGAGCGGACGGCGAGATGCTGACCGCGAAGGGCGGCGCGATGGGGGTGGTGGTCGGTGAGCCGCTCGGCGAGTCGTGCTGCGCGGATCGCACCTGGACCCCGTCGTTGACGATGGACTTGACGCTCGAGGACAAGCTGGGGTCGATCCTGACGCGGAGGTGGACCGCCGCATGGCCTCCGCCCACCAGCGGATTTCCAGTCGGCACGTTGAGGCCGCTCCACGTCACCAGGCCGTCTTCCAGGCGGCCGCCGTTGTCGGCGGACACAAACGAGGTGTGGGCGGGGATCGGATCAGTGATACGCACGCTGGTGGCCGGGCCGTTGCCGATGTTCTGCAGGCTCAGCGTGTAGTCGATGAAGCTCCCGGGGCCGACCGGCACGCCGGCGTCCACGGTCGAGAGAACGAGTGCCGGCGCCGGTGCCGACGTGTCCGTGAGCGACCACGCGCCGCGGCCATGGGTACCGCCGGCGAGCACGCGGTGGAACGTGTCGAGGTTCAGCTGCTCAACCGACACGATCGGAAGGTTTCTGCCGAGCGCGTACCAGTGCCCGCCGCCGTTGAACGAGACGAAGGGGCCGATGTCGGTGCCCGCGTAGATCGTGTCCGCGTAAGCCGGGTCGAGCACGAGCCAGTTGACCGGCGTGTCCGGCAGGTTGCTGGTCATGTTCTGGAAGGACTGGCCGCCGTCGGTGGTCTTGAAGATGTGTCCGGGACGGTTCGGCGTAGCGGCGTCGAACCCGTTGTAGGCGACATAAGCGTTGCGCCAGTTGCTCCGGTCGACCGCGATGGAGCTGACCGGGCGCTGCGGCAGGCGCACGTCGCTGTGCGCGCCGTCCTGATTGCCGTTCTGGCCCGAGCTGCCGAGCCGGATCCAGGTCGGGTTGCTGCTGGTCTGCGCGTCCGGGCTCACCCAGAGGAATCCATCGTTGGAGCCGGCGTAGACGCCGGTGCCGCCGCCGACGCCGATGGCGGTCAGCGTGCAGTTGCGCGCGCCGTTCGGCGCGGGCCCGGTGCAGCCGCTCGTCAGGTCGGGGCTGATGGTCGCGGAAGGTACCGGTGAACAGCTGGTTGACGTTGCCAGGGTTGAGCACCAGGGGCATGTAGAACTCGGCGCGGTCGCCGAGGTTGATGCCGTTCAGGATGGGCTTCCAGGTGAAGAAGCTCGACCCGCCGTCCGTGATGCGGTAGATCGAAGCCGGCGGTGCGAAGAACGTGCCGTACACGTACTGCCAGCCGGTTGGGTCGACCTGGACGTTGCCGCCGTCACCCGACGTGACGTCGAACCAGGTCGGCGATGCAGCCGCCTTGCGCAGGGTGCCGTTGTCCTGCGTGCCGCCCCAGAAGCGAGGGGTGCGGGTGGGGTTGGTGGAGATGGAGCTGAACTGCGTGATCTGGAGGCCGTTCGAGCTCAGGTCCGGGTTGCCGTTCAGATCGATCCAGTGGTTCGAGAGCAGGTCGGTCTCGCCGGCCGAGCCCGGCACGCGGCCGCCCTGATCGGGGCTGGACCAGACGCCGCCGTCGGAGCCGATCAGGACGTTCTTCGAGTTGTTGGGGTCGAACGCCAGGGCGTGGAAGTCGGGGTGCTGGTCGGCGCCCAGGTTCTTCCAGTGCACGCCGCCGTCGTCCGAGCGGTAGACGCCACCGGATGGCGGCGAGAGCGTGTAACCGAAGGAGCCGGCGGCGAAGACGACGTTCGGGTTCGTCGGGTCCGTTTCGATGACGTTGTCGTAAGTGCACTGCGTGCCGCAGTAGCCGAGCACGCTGTCGATGCCGCTCCCAAGGCCGGGCAGAGTCCACGTCGCGCCGCCGTCAGTCGACTTGAAGACGCGGGAGCCGCGGTGGGTGGTCGTTCCGGCGTTGAACCAGTCGAAACCGGCGTAGAGGACAGGCGACTGGCCGGCGGGATGCGAGATGGCGAGGTTGAAGCGCGTCGGGTTCTGGACGAAGTCCGGAGCAGGGGTCAGCGGCAGCGAGTGGGAGATGTTGTTCCAGGTCGCCCCGCCGTCGGTGCTCTTGTAGATCGCGTCGCCCAGGAAGGACGCGTACAGGACGTTCGGGCTCAGCGGGTCCATGCGAATGTCGGTGGCACCCTCAGACATGGCGCCGTTGGGGAGCGTGGTCGCGCCCTTCAGGAGCGTCCAGGTAACCCCGCCGTCGGTGGATTGCCAGATGCCGTAGGCAGAGTGGACAGGCGGCGTCGTGCGGTGGGCGCCACCTCGACCGCGGAGGACGGTCGCATACAGGTGGTTGGCGTTGGCCGGGTCGACGGCGAGGCGCGAGATGGAGACGCCGATGAAGAAGTCGCCTGACACGTGCGCCCACGTCGTGCCGCCGTCGGTCGACTTCAGGATGCCGTTGCCGAAGTAGCTGTCGCCCGACAGCGCACCCTCTCCGGTGCCGTCGTAGACGACCGTCGGGCTGGAAGGCGCGTAGGCGAGAGCCCCGCTCGAGAGCGACGGCAGGTTGTCGGTGCGGGCCACCCAGACTCCGGTCCCAGGGTCC
>VBGE01000121.1 GCA_005880345.1 Chloroflexota bacterium
TCTACAAAGTGCTCCCCGACTCTGTGGCGGTCACCAACCAGCTGAAGACGGGGGAGATCGACATCGGCCCTGTCGATCCTGGCCAGGTCGACGCGCTCAAGACAACCTCGACCGTGGCGATGAGGGAGTTCGGCGTGCCGACCTTCACCTTCTACGCCTACCAGCTCGACCCCACCAAGCCGGCGGGTCCGTTGTTCCAGGACAAAGCCGTGCGTCAGGCCCTCCTGTACGCGCTGGACCGCCAGTCGATCGTGACCGCCGTCTTTTTCGGCCACGGCAAGGTGGCCAACTCGGTCGAGCCGCCGACCTCGTGGGCTTACAAGGATAAGCCGCAGGTCCTGGTCAATTTCCACAAGGCGAACGCCGAGTCGCTGCTCGACGGCGCCGGCTGGACCAAAGGTGCGGACGGCATCCGGGCCAAGAACGGCACCAAGCTCAAGTTCACGATGATCACCAACGCCGGCAACAAGCAGCGTGAGTCGATGCTCACCGTGATGCAGCAGGCGTGGCATGACATCGGCGTCGACGCGACCCCCAACTTGATCCAGTTCCCCCAGCTGGTCAGCCAGATCGTCAGCATCCGTACCTTCGACGTGTTCCTCGTCGGCTTCAACTGGAGCGCCGATCCCGACGTGTCCCCGCTCTATCACTCGCGCAACGCGGTACCCGGCGGCTTCAACGGTGCGGACTTCAAGAACGACCAGGCCGACACCCTGCTCGACCAGGCGCTCAACACCCTGGACAGGACCAAGCGCAAGCAGCTTTACGGCCAGTTCCAGGACCTGATGTCAGACCTGCAGCCGTCGCCGGTCATTCTCTTCAATACCGGCATCTATACCGGGAGTGGGTCACGGATGGGAAGTAGTGGAACGGAGGTAACTCAGGAGCCGCCGGGCTTTACATCTAAGAGCTGATGCTCGCGAAGTACGTGGCCCGGCGGTTCCTCGCCTCCCTCGTCGTCGTGCTGGGCGTGACGCTGATCACGCTCGTGCTGATGGACCGCACCCGCGGCACCTATGTGCCGGGCATCGACCTCAACCCGGCGCTGCGGCCGGAGGACATAGCCCGGCTGCGGGCTGACCTCGGGCTCGACCGGCCGTTCTACATCTGGTACATAACGTGGATCTGGGGCGTCGTCCACGGCGACTTCGGCCGGTCGATGATCGACGGGAGCACGGTCATGAGCCACATCCTCGACCGGCTGCCCAACACGCTCGAGCTGACGGGAACCGCGATCCTGATCGGGGTGCTGCTGGCGATTCCGCTGGGAATCGTCGGCGCGCTGCGCCGGGGCAGCAAGGCCGACCACACCATGACCGTGGTCTCGGTCGCCGGCTTCGCGGTCCCGCAGTTCTGGATGGGCCTGATCCTCATCCTCATCTTCTCTGTCACGCTCGAGCAGCACGGCCTTCCGTGGCTGCCCTCCAGCGGTGCCTTCAGCGCGGTCAACGGGGGCGACATCATCGACCGAATCGAGCACCTGGTCCTGCCCGCCACGGTGCTCTCCTTCTTCTACATCTCGACGTGGTCGCGCTTCATCCGCTCGAGCATGCTCGAGGTGCTGTCCCAGGATTACATCCGCACCGCTCGCGCCAAGGGGATGAGCGATCGCCGCGTCGTGTATCTGCACGGGCTGCGCAACGCGCTGATCCCGCTCATCACGCTGGTCGGCCTCGAGCTGCCGGGCCTGGTTTCCGGAGGCCTGGTCGTCGAGGTCGTGTTCGGATGGCCGGGCATCGGCAAGCTCGCCTTCGAGCGTGCCCTCCAGTACGACTACACGACCGTCATGGGCGTGACGTTTTTCGCCACCCTGCTCGTCATCGCCGGCAACCTGATTGCCGACCTGCTGTACGGCGTGTTCGATCCAAGGATCCGGTACGCGTGAGCCGAAGATGATCGGCCAGAGCCGCGTCGCCGAGCTGGAGATGCCGGGTGCGGCGGTCGAGGGCGTCTCCAGCCGTCCCGCACAGAGCTACTGGAACGAGTCGTGGGAGCGCATCCGCGCGAACCGCGTTGGACTCGCCGCGGGCATCCTGATCCTGGTCTTCGCGCTGATCGCGATCGCCGCGCCACTGTTCTCGGCCCTGCTGACGCATTTTCTGCCGCAGACCATCGACCTCGACGTCACGTTCCATCCGCCCGGCAAGCCGAACTGGCTCGGCACCGACGAGCTGGGCCGCGACACGCTCACCCGCCTCATCTGGGGTGGGCGGGTGACGCTCGGCGTTGCGTTCCTGACGGTCGCGATCTCACTGACGGTGGGCAGCTACGTCGGCATGCTCGCGGGTTATTACGGCAAGTGGGTGGACGACATCCTGATGCGCCTGGTGGACACAGTCCTCGCCATCCCGGCGATCTTCCTGTTCATCCTGATGTCGATCCTCTTCAGGCCCAACCCCATCACGCTGGCGATCATCATCGCGTCGGTCGGATGGGGCGGCGTGGCGCGACTCGTGCGCGGCGAGGTCCTTTCGGTGAAGGAGCGCGACTTCATCCTCGCCACACGCTCGATCGGCGCGCGCGACTTCAGGTTGATGCTCCGCCACCTGCTGCCAAATGTGCTGCCCGTTCTCATCGTGTCGGCCAGCCTCGGCGTCGGGCAGATCATCCTGATCGAGGCCGCTCTCGACTTCCTCGGCCTCGGCATCCAGCCGCCGACGCCGAGCTGGGGCAACATGCTGACCAACGCGGAGAGCTACTTCTTCCACTCCTTCTGGCTGGTGATCTGGCCCGGCATCGCGATCTTCGCCACGGTGCTCGCATCGAATATCTTCGGCAACGCCATTCGGGACGCATTCGACCCGCGTCTCAAGTCGTAGCTCGGACTTGACGCAGCCCCTCCTCGAGGTCCAGGACCTGCGCACGGTCTTCACGACGAAAGACGGCATCGTCAAGGCAGTCGACGGCGTCAGCTTCGAGCTGCTGCCCGGCGAGACGCTCGGCATCGTCGGCGAGTCAGGATGCGGCAAGTCGGTGACGGCCCTGAGCATCATGCGGCTGCAGCGCCCGGGCAAGATCCTGGGCGGCAAGGTCATGTTCAAGGGTCAGGACCTGACCAGGGTCAGCGAGTACGAGATGCGCGAGGTGCGCGGCAAGGAGATCGCGATGATCTTCCAGGACCCGATGACTTCGCTCAATCCGGTCTTCCGTGTCGGGTGGCAGGTCGCCGAGCCCAATCGCATCCACCAGGGCTGGGATGCCAAGAAGGCGATGACGTCCGCGGTCAGCATGCTGCAGCGGGTCGGCATCCCGTCCGCCGCCTCACGGGCCAGGGACTACCCGCACCAGTTCTCCGGTGGCATGCGGCAGCGCGCGATGATCGCCATGGGCCTGACGACGACGCCGCAGGTGTTGATCGCCGACGAGCCGACGACGGCGCTCGACGTGACGATTCAGGCGCAGATCCTCGACCTGCTGCGCACGGTGAACAAGGACTTCGGCACGGCCACGATCCTCATCACGCACAACCTCGGAGTGGTGGCCGGGATGTGTGAACGGGTGATCGTGATGTACGCGGGCAAGATCGTCGAGGCCGGGCCGACGAAGGACGTCTTCGCCAATCCCAAGCACCCCTACACCTGGTCGCTCCTGAAATCGATCCCGCGACTCGACGAGGACCGCCACGAACCGCTGAAGCCGATCGAGGGGCTGCCTCCCAGCCTGGTCGACCTGCCGAGCGGCTGCGCCTTCCACCCGCGCTGCTCGTTCAAGGTCGAGCGCTGCTCGCGGGACGTGCCGGCGCTCCTGCGGGTCGGCGAGACGCAGCTTGCCGCATGCTGGGTCACGCAGGCGGGCACGGAGCTGAAGGGTGCCTGAAGCGACCTCGGTCAAGCCGCTCAAGCGCGCATGGACCACGAGCGAACCGCTCGTCTCGGTGAGCGATCTGAAGATGTGGTTTCCCGTCGCGTCCGGAATCCTCCAACGCACGGTCGGCCATGTCCACGCGGTCGACGGGGTCGACCTCGAGATCAAGGCCGGGGAAACGGTTGGCCTGGTCGGCGAATCGGGATGCGGCAAGTCCACCCTCGGCCGCACGGTGATCCGGCTGCTCGAGCCAACCGGTGGCAAGGTGACGTTCAAAGGCGAGGACATCACGCACATCCGCGGCGAGCATCTGCGGGGCTTACGCCGCGAGATGGCGATGATCTTCCAGGACCCCTACGCATCGCTGGATCCCCGGCAGACCGTGGGCGACATCGTCGGCGAGCCGATGGACGTGCACAGGCTGGCCAAAGGCAAGGAGCGCCAGGACAGGATTCGCGAGCTGTTGAGGGTGGTCGGCATGAATCCGCGCTATGTCGATCGCTATCCGCACGAGTTCTCCGGCGGACAGAGGCAGAGGATTGGCATCGCGCGGGCCCTGGCGGTGGAGCCGACGTTCATCGTCTGCGACGAGCCGATCTCCGCCCTGGACGTCTCGATCCAGGCCCAGATCATCAACCTGCTCGAGAACCTGCAGTCGAAGTTCAACCTGACCTACCTCTTCATCGCGCACGACCTGTCGGTGGTCAAGCACATCTCGAGCCGCGTCGCGGTGATGTACCTGGGCAAGATCATGGAAGTCGCTCCGGGCCGGCAGCTCTATCGAAGGCCGCGACACCCGTACACCGGATCGCTTCTTTCCGCGATCCCCATCCCGGACCCGGCGATCGAGCTGCGACGCGAGCGAGTCATCCTGCAGGGCGACGTGGCCTCGCCCGTGAATCCGCCGTCCGGGTGCCGGTTCCGCACTCGCTGCCCTCGCGCGCGAGAACATTGCGCGGAAGAGATTCCGCCCCTCGAGTCCTTCGGCGACGACCACAAAGCGGCCTGCTTCTATCCGCTCGATTGACACGCTCCCCTCAACCCCGGATAGTCCGGACTAACCGAACATTGCGTTGGGCAAATCCCCGGATAGTCCCTACTAACCGAACATCGTGCGTTGATCCGCTAGATTGACGGAGTGGTTGGGGGGAAGGAAGCGCTGGGGCGCGACCTCGTCAGAGCCTCGTACCTGAAGGGCGAGTTCGTCTTGCGCTCCGGCAAGAAGTCCAATCGATACTTCGACAAATTCCTGTTCGAGACCGAGCCCGACTTGCTCAAGCGCCTCGGCTCGCATCTTGCTGAGCTCGTGCCGAAAGAGACGCAGCGCCTCGCAGCGCCAGAGCTCGGAGCCGTACTGCTTGGCGGGGTTGTGTCGATGGAGACCGGACTGCCTCTGCTCCTCGTCCGCAAGGAGGCGAAGGGCTACGGCACCTCGAAACAGATCGAGGGACGCGTCACGCCTGGCGAGCGCGTCACAGTGATCGAGGACGTGGTCACGACCGGCGGCGACTCACTCCGCTCGATCCAGGTGCTGCGCGACGCGGGCCTCGACGTGATCCATCTTGTCGTCGTGCTGGACCGCGGTGAGGGCGGCGAAGACAACATCCGCGAGGAACGCATCCCGTACTCGCCGCTCTTCCGCATTCAAGACCTCGAACTTGACTGAGCTGCTCATCCGGGGCGGCAGCGTCCACACGCCGGAAGGCCCGCGCCAGGCTGACGTGCATGTCACCGACGGAGTGATCGCGGCCGTCGAGCCATCGATCGACGCTCCCGGCGCAAACCTCGTCGAGGCCAGAGGCATGTACGTCCTGCCCGGCGGGGTCGACGTCCACGTTCACAGCCGCGACCCGGGCTATCCGGAGAAGGAGGACTTCGCGTCGCTCACCACGGCGGCCGCGGCCGGCGGCATCACCGTCGTCCTCGACATGCCGAACACGGTTCCAGCCGTCGACAGCGCCGGAGTGCTGGAGTCGAAGGCAGCGCTCGCGCACAGCAAGGCGCGCGTCGACTTTGGCCTGTGGGCGCTCATCCGGTCGACCAGCACCCCTGAGCAGCTCGAGGCCATGGCCGCGGCGGGCGCAATCGGCTTCAAGGCCTACCTCGCCTACTCGTTCAGCTTGAGCCGCAAACAGGTCCAGTACTCGCCGGGCTCTGACGATCCCGACCTCGAGGCTCCGCCGGATTACGGGACGCTGGCCAAGCTGGCGCCGGTCGTGGCGAGACTCGGTCTGCCCCTGGCGATCCACGCCGAGGACCCCGCTGTGCTGGCGGCCTTCCACCGGCCCGTGTTCACCTACCAGGACTGGCTCGCGTCCCGGCCGCCGGAGGCCGAGGCTGCGGCCGTCTCAGCAGCAGCCGCGGTGATGCGAGAGTCGGGAGTCCAGCTTCACGTGGCGCATCTCTCGAGCGCCCTTGGCCTGCAGGCGGCGGAGGACGCTATGCGCGCGGGCGCCTCCATCAGCCTGGAGACGTGCCCGCAATTCCTTCTCCTGACCGAGCAGGACTTCGACCGCATCGGCCACGCGATGAAGATGCTGCCGCCCATACGCAGCGCGGCCGACCGCGATGCGCTCGTGGACGGTCTGAGGCGAGGCGTCATCAGCATCGTCAGCACCGACCACGCGCCGCACACAGACGAGGAGAAGTCGCGGCCGTTTCACGAGGCGGCATCCGGCAGTCCTGGGGTGCAGACGCTCTACCTGAGCTGCCTGCAGCTCGCCAAGAACCTCGGCGACGTGTGGCTCGCCCCCCGCTGGGTGAGCAGCGCCCCCGCCACGTTTGCGGGGCTGCAGGAGAGCAAGGGGTCGGTTGCCCCCGGCTTCGACGCCGACCTGGTGATCGTGGACCCGAAGGGCAAGACGCAGGTCGCGGAGGGGGACATGCACTCTCGCCAGCGGCACGGCGTCATGGAGGGGATGGAGTTCGACTTCGCCATCAAGGACGTGTACCTCCGCGGCGAATCGGTGATGCGGAGCACGAAGGCCCGCGGCCGCATGGTCCGGCCCGCGCTGGTCGCGACCTGAGTTGCGTTTTCTGGCGTTCGTGCTGTCCGTCTTCTGCCTTGCCGGCTGCCAGTCGCAGCAGACCCCGGTCGCATCGAGTGCCCGAACCGCGATCCCCACAGCTTCGGCGCTGGCCCCGGGCAACAGCAGGCTCGACGCCGAGGTGGCGATGCCGCCCGGCTTTCCATCCGATTTTCCGATCTACCCCCACGCTCGCCTGACGGCTGCCGCCTCCTTCAACTCGACCGGGCAGGTGGCCTGGGGCATGGAGTGGCAGACGGTCGATGCCCAGGGCTCGGTCCAGGCCTTCTACACCAAGCAG